>DASXKV010000058.1 GCA_036496605.1 Gemmatimonadaceae bacterium
AAAAGGGCGCGTCGAAAAGGGCGCGTCGAAAAGGGCGCGTCGAAAAGGGCGCGTCGAAAAGGGCGCGTCGAAAAGGGCGCGTCGAAAAGACCGTTGACCGACCGAGCTGTCAGTCTCGAGCCGCCAGCTGTGAGCAGGAAGCTGAGCCCTCATGGCTAGAGGCTAGCAGCTCAGGCAGTTTGTCGCCCTCTTCGACGCGCTCCTCTCGACGCGCCCTTCTCGACGCGCCTCTCTACTCTACCCTACACGCTCTACTCCTACGCCAGGCCTAGCCTCTGCGCGCGTACAGTTCTATCCACGGCGCCCAGCGTGGCCGTCGCCCGGCGACGAAGCCTAACGCGCGCTTGACGAGCTTTTCTTCCAGACTCGCCCACGGTCGGGTCCACTCGTCAGCGATCGGCACGAGGACGTCGCCCTCGACGCGCTGGACGGTGAAACCGACGCGCTCGAGCAGTCGCGTCAGGGATCGAATCGTGAAACCATAACGATAGGGGAAGGTCAGCAGGTTGTTGTGAGCGAGCGCGAGTCGCGCCAGGGTACCCGCGAAGCGGCGTGTCATCGTGCCGCGGAGCGACGCATAGAATTCGCCGTTAGGCACGCGCAGCGCGAAGACGCCACCCCGATGCAGGAGGCGCCACGCGGCATGCGCCGTCGCACGCGGATCCGGGAGCTGATCGAAAGTGTTCCAGATCGCGACGGCGTCCAGCTGGCGATCATCGTCGAACGACTCGAGGTCGCCGTCGTGCACCGTGAAACCGAGCGACCGGGCGAAGCAGTTCACCTCGGTGTTGACGTCGAGCCCCTCGAATTGCAGCCCGACATCTCGCGCGGCGCCGAGAAAGGCGCCGACGTAGCTCCCGAGCTCGAGCCCCGCGCCGCGCCGGCCGAGCGCGTTCAGCAACCGTCGCGCCTGAACTCGATAGGCAGCGCGCTGCGTGTCGTGCAGTCCTCGGAACAGCTCGATCGACGGCGTGGCGTCGGCGTAGATGGACTCGAGCTCGTACGCGCGCTCGATCGGATTGCGATAGACGAGACCGCAGCGCGCGCACTCGACGAGGCGGAAGGGCGGCCGCTCGGAGAAGGCGACGCGATCCATGAGGCGCTCGGGCGGCGTCGCGGGCCGAAGCCGCCGACCATGAAAGGCCCACAGCCACTCGACCTCGCGGCGCACGTCGTCCGAGCTTGCTATCTCGCAGCTCTCACCGCTCCCACAGGCGACGCATTGGGTGATTTCGTAGGCCGGCGACTTGGTCTGCATGCCTGTCAGGAATGCACGAGCTACGCCGAAAAGCCTCAGCACGGACAAACACGGACAAACACGGACATGATCGTTGTCCGTGTGCGTCCGTGTTAGTCCGTGTTAGTCAGCGTTCACGCTTTGGTAGAATGCTTACGGGAGTTTCCAGAACTCCACCTGATTATGATCGAACCTCGGGATCGCGAGGACGAGCCGCTTCGTGTCGACGCCGATGTCGGCCGGAGCGCTGACGCCTGTTACGAGTTTACTCAACGTCCCGTTCCGTACCACGTTGACCGTCGAATCGCCCCAGCTCGAGACGAGGATGCGACCGTCCTTGAGGATCTCGATGCCGTCGTACTGGCCGGGGCCGTCGACGATCTTCGTCGGCGACTGGCCCGGCGTCCACGCCTGAACATCCTTGCCGCCGAAGGGAGCGAGCAAAAAGCGATTGCCGCTCGCGTCCCAGGTAATTCCATTAGGGTTCTCTAACGAGTCGCCCGTGGCGGCTTCCGTCACCTTGTTGTCGGAGAGGGCAATGCGGAAGATGCGATTGACGCCGGGGTGCGTCATGTTGCCTTTCGCGTCGAAGACGATCCCCGTGTCGGTTACGTAGATCGCGCCGTCCGCGCCGACCGCGACGTCGTTGAGAAAGGTCGCTTTTTGTGCCTTGAGGCTGATCGTCTTCAGTGGCTTTCCCGTGCGCTTGTCGAAAACCCGTACCACGTCGATGTCCGCGACCCAGAGCTGATCGGCCGTCGTCGCGATCCCCTTCGGCGCGTCGAGCTTGACGCCATTCTTCCCGCCTTCGGCGAACATGGTGAGCGTCGTCGTGCTCTCGGCCGGGACCCTAACGATGTAGCCATTGCCGTCGTGCTGCGACGGATTGCCGTTGATGTTGGAGACGAACCACACGTCGAGATCGGCGTCGTAATGCGCGGACTCGGGCGTCTTCATCTGACCGAGGACGCCGAGCTTCTTGGCGGACGCGGTGTCGGCAGCAGGCGTCGCGGTGGCGCCTGGCGCGTTGGCAGGATGCGAGGTGTCCTGCGGCGTGCTCTTCTCCGTCTTGCAGGCGGCGCTGAGAAGAAGCGCGCAGGCGGCGACGACGAGTCGTGACATGGAGATGGTGGTGGTTGGTGATTGGTGAATGGTCGTTGGTGGTGATTGGTCGTTGGTGAGTCCGGTTCGGCAACAGCCGGCAACACCCACCAACAAGCAACCAACAATACCGACCACCAACAACCAGCCACCAACGACACCCTCTTGCCTTCGGCATTTCTTCGGTATAATCTTGGTGCCCGGTAGTTAGTGAGGCATCGATGTCGAGCGGAGCGAAGGCAGGGAAGCTGGGTCGAGACGAAGGCGATTTCGACCCGGCGTCCTATGCCCCCGTGGCCGAGCGAATCTCGCTCTTTTATGAAGCGTTCCCGCGCGGCCGGATCATCACGGAGCTGATGAGCCGCACGGAGCGGGACGTGGTGTTTCGGGCTGTGGTCTATCGTCAGGTAGGAGAAGAGCCGGCCGCGACGGGGTGGGCGGCCGAGCGTGAGGGCGACGGCGACATCAACACGGTCGCGTGTCTCGAGAACACGGAGACGTCGGCGATCGGGCGCGCGCTCGCGAACCTGGGCTTCACCGCGTCGCGCGAGCGGCCGAGCGCGGAGGAGATGGCGAAGGCGTCGCGAGCGCGGGTGCAGTTGGGACTGGTGCGCTTGCCTAACGAAGCGCGACCGAGCGCGCTCGTCTACGACCTCTCTGCACTGATAACGCGAGCCGAGACATTCGGACTCCGCGCAGCGCGCGCGGAGCGGTGGCGTCGACTCGTGTCGCGTGGTGACGTGCCTGAGGAGACGCTCCTCCGCTGCGAGCGTCGATTGCGCCTCTGGGTGCTCGCGCGCACCGCTCGTGCCTAGCTGTCCCCAGCCGGCACCTCATACGTGTGAAGGAGACGCGAGCGATGCGCGCGCTGACCGACGCGGCGCTGATCGATGCAATGCGCGACGGCTTTCCCGAAGCATGGGCTGAGTTCGACGCGCGCTTTCGGCCGCTGCTCGAGCGCTATGCGGCTCGCGTCGGAATTCCCCGGTGGGAGTGGAGCGTGTGCATCACTGAAGTACTGGACGACGAAGCGCTGCGTCTGATCGAACGCACCGGGCAGCTTCCGCTGCACCTGACGGCGTACCTCGTGCGCGCGGTGCGGAGCCGGTTCCTCGAGTTCAAACGTGCCTCGCTACGACGCGAACGCCGCTATGCGATGGATGGTGCGGCGGGTGCGGTGATGTCGGAGCACGCGCGTCGCGCGTCGCGACCGCCCCGTATCGCCGAGGAAAATGGTGATCGCCGGAGCGTCGCCGAGCGCTTCGGCCATGCGCTCAGCGCGAGCCTAACGACAGAGGAGCAGCACATGCTGGCCTGGGTTGCCGAAGGCGTTCCGCATCGGCTGATCGCCGAGTGGTTAGGCATCAATCGCGAGGCGGCCAAGAAGCGCATTGCGCGGTTGTGCGGGCGGCTGCGGCGCGCGGCGGCCGAAGCGAGCATGCAGCTGCCGGTGCAGGAGCGGCGCGAGATCGAGCGGCTGATGCGCCGCGCGAGCGCGCCGCAATTGAGTTCCCATTCGGGAGAGAGCGATGACGGATGAGCGCGATGATGCGACCGACGCGGAGTTGAGCGTCGCCGAGGCTTTGGGTCAGACGCTGCTGCGTGATCCAGCGCATGTGGCCTGGGACGATGCACGATTTCTGGAGTGGCTGGCGGAGGACGCGCGCGAGGAGAAGCGCCGTGCCTGGCGTCTGACGCGCGAGGAGCAGCGCGCGCGAGGCGAGGCAATGATGGCGCGCGCCCACGCGCGACGGCTGCGCGTGGTCCAGGGCGGCACGGCGCCGATGACCAAGCGCGATGGCGCGGAGGGTGGCCGCGTCGTCCCCGTGGTCGAGTTGGGCATCGCCGCCGGCGTCGGACGTGAGCTGTGGGACGAGCCCACCGACGCCTGGGTGGAGGTGCCTGACGATGTACCGCCGGGCGAGTATGTCGCGCTCCGCGTCGTCGGTGACAGCATGGCGCCGCTCATGCACACGGGCGACACGGTGCTCGTGCGGCGCGGCGCCGACGTGCGTCGCGATACGGTGATCGTCGCCCGTCATCCGGACGACGGCTACGTGTGCAAGCGTGTGAGCCGCGTGGGGCGTGAATCGATCGAGCTCGCGTCGCTGGCCCCTGAGCGTCCGCCCATCGTCATTCCGCGCGACGCACGGCTCGTGGTCGGGACGGTGATGCTCGTCTGGTGCTCGCACCGGCACTGATGGCCGTGTCCCCGCCCGGCACCTGATGAGTGAGCGGAGCGAGTGCGGTCCGCTCGTCACTCGATCAGGAGGTGCATGTGGGGATGCCGCGGGTTATGCGTTCGCTAAATCGTCATTGCTCAGTGCATCGCAGATGGATCGTCACGACGCTCGTCGGCCTTGGAGCGATCGCTGGCGCCGTTCGAGGCGCACTCTCGACGACCAGCGACTGTCCGCCCATCATGATGCGCTACGAGGCGGCAGACGGTGGCGCGCTGCTCGTGCGTGTCTGCGGTGTTTTGCCGTTGGCGTCGACCAGTATTGCCGTTCGTTACTCGTTGGAGCTTCGTCTAACCCTAGCTCCTCTCTCTCGGTAGCCAGAAACGAAACCGGCTCCCTTTCCCGATGTCGCTCACGACGCTGAGATGACCGCCTAACGCGCGCGCCAAGCGTCGGGACACGCTCAACCCCAACCCCGCGCCGCCCGCCCGCCGCGCGGCCGGTTCGATAGTGATCACCTGAACGCGGCGCACGTCGATCTGCGCTCGTACTACGATGGCGCCGATCGGCTCGGGGCCGCGGACTCGCGACATGCCGTCGCGGCGAACAACTACACCATCGCGTTCGAGGAATATCGCTACGACGCGTTCGGCCGGCGCGTGGCTGTCCGCGCGCGGCGGAAATGCGTTGGCGGTGCCACCGGTTCGGAGCTCTCGCGCGACTGCGGCGTGAGCACGATGCGCCGCATCATCTGGGACGGCGATGCGCTGCTCGGCGAGATCCAGGTGCCTGGCGCCGACGGTGACAACCTCGAGGCTGACGCGAACACCACCGCGCAGCAATCGCACGACGGCAACACGCTCGACGCGACGCAGTTCTTTGGCGTCGTGGCGTACACCCACGGGTTGTCACTCGACGATCCGCTGAGCGTGACGCGGCTCAACTACGCCGACGCCCACGTCTTCAGCGGTGGCTACTTCGCGTACGATGCGACGACGTTCCATCAGTATCAGGCGTTCAGCATTCTGCCGATGTGGGACGATCGCGGCACGTGGGATTCGTACATTTTCAACAACACGACGATCACCAGTTTGTGCGAGACCTCGGCGCCGCATTGCGTGGCCGTCCAGGCACCGGCCGGCTGGTCGCCGTTTGCGGGCGTGGCGACGATCGCGCCGTACGTCTGGCATGGCAGTTTGCTGTTCGATCAGAACGATGCGTCGAAGTTGACCTTCCGGCGCAATCGGTACTATGACCCGATGACGGGTCGGTTCACGCAAGAAGATCCGATCGGCCTCGCGGGCGGGCTGAATCTGTACGGCTTTGCGGGCGGGGATCCGGTCAACTTCTCGGATCCATTCGGACTGTGCCCGGTCATGCCGTGCCGCTCACCGGACGATGGCATGAACAACCGACCACTGCCGCCCGGCGTCGACGAGAAGGACGTAACGTGGAATCTCAAAGAAGGGTGGTACGATTTGCCGGACGGCGCACATGTTAGGCCTCATCCTGAAGATCCAAGCCATTGGGATCACTGGGAGATTTACGAGCCTGGCAAGAAGCAACCGCAAAACTATCCTGAAAAAAAGAACAAACCGTGGCCCGGCCAAAAGGTGAAGCCGTATGGCGATCAGTCTGGCGTTGACCCGTGGCCGCTGATCAGCCCTTACACTATCAAGTACAATCTGAAGGAGATGTGGAAGGAGCTCATTAAGAGCATTCCCTCGACGGCGCCGCAGTCTCTGCCAGGGCCAGCGGGCTTCCCATATCCGCCGCCTCTGCCTATACCGGGTGTGCCATGATCGCTGATTCTCGACAGAAGCCAAACGGTTGATGCTACGGCTCCGTGTTGCCGCAGCACTCCCGTGGGTGGATAGCAGAAATAGGATTCGCTCTCCGCTTGAGCAGTTTACGATGCTGGAGGATGAGGCTCGACGCGCATTGATCGCCGAGCCTCGTCCACCCCTCGTCTGGGAGTTTGGCGTGCTCACCGATTCTTGGGAGAGACCAGAGTCTTCGAAGCCGGTATTGGTTGGTGCCGAAGATGGAAGCGATTCGTCGAGTACCTGTTATGCAGTCGGTTATGAACTAGCAGGCGAATATCAGGAGGAGCTACGCCCCCTCTGGCTAGCATTCCTGAATTGGATGAGCGAGCGCCACGCCACCGACATCTATTTCTTTGCCGACCAATTTTGGACCGAAGATCAGGGGTGGTTAGAGTTTGGTGAAGCAGTCCGACGACGCTTGGTTTCTGGCGTAACGGTACCGAGCAAGACAAGCGCGGGTGTCTATGCGGCGCGAGCGCACCAGGTCTTGTTAGGCGATCTGCTGCACAGATGGTGGCCAACCGGTTTAGGCATGCTGGGGGGAGCATCGATGAAGAGGGGGAAGGGTAAACGTGAGCTCGAGTCCCTCATGTTGCGTGGTCGTATAACCAGTGTGGATCTAACGAGTCTTGACTGGTGCTTTCAGACAACCGCTACATTTGACAACCTCGGCTTCATTGTCCTCAGCAGGAATGAGGACTGGGCGGAATTGCGCGACGCCCTGCTGAGGAGGGGATGGGTTGATGGCCTCCCGGTCGACGTTGCGCTCGCGCGACTATGACCGAGCGGAGAGCGAGGACGGCCTACGGCTCAAAACCCCAAGCGCGATTTCAAGCCAGTCGACACGGGCCGTGAGATAGTGGAACGCAGAAATACCAGCCCGCTCGAGCACTCTGGCCAGGCTGCTACTCTTGCCGCTGCAGTGCGCTCTCAGCTCGCTTTACGCTTCGTGCGCGGCGGTGGGGTGGCGCGGCGGCGGGTATCAATCATCGCGTCCACGAGCTTGAGCACGGCGCGCTGATCGGCGGGCGGGAGCTCTTCGATGCGCCGGAGGCGTTTCAGGAGGCGCGCGGTCTTGGGGCTCAGCGTCTCGCGCATCGGTTTTACGCCGAGCAATTCGTCGGTCGAGACTTTGAGCGCGCGGGCGAGATCGACGAGGAGCGCGCCCGGGGGATATCTCCGTCCTCACGCGTGGAGCGTGTGCAAGCTAGTGGCGAGATATCTCCCTCCGCCGAACGGCCGCCTCCAGTAACCGTGCTCGCGCCCGCTTGAGGCCGGCGGCTAACTTGGAGAACGCCGTCGGCCGAATCACCCTGGAACCGCTGCCCATGACCGAGATCCTGTTTATCGTCGAGGAAGCCGCCGAAGGCGGGTACACCGCGCGGGCGGTCGGCGCGTCGATCTTCACCGAGGCAGACGACCTGGAGCAGCTGCGGGCGGCGGTCCGCGACGCGGTGCGCTGTCACTTCGATGAGGCCGATCGGCCGAAGGCGATCCGGCTCCATCTCGTCCACGACGAAGTCATCGCCGCCTAACCGTCTCCCTCGAGCTGTCACTCGCGCACATGGCGCGGCTCCCGCGCGATCTCTCTGGCCGCGACCTCGCGGGCGCCTTGCGGCGCTACGGCTACGAGGTCACGCGCGAAACGGGGAGTCACCTGCGGCTCACGACCCAGCAGGGCGGCGAGCATCACGTCACGATCCCGGACCACGCGAGTCTCCGCGTCGGCACGCTCGCCGGGATCCTCGCCGACGTCGCCGCGCATCTCAAGATCGAGCGGCGCGCACTCGTCATGGCCCTCTTCGAGCGCTGAATAGCGTTAGGCTGGCAGCGGCATACGCAAGAACACATGTGGAGGGCCAAAAGTGCACCTCGGGGCCTCCGACCGAAAACTACGGCGGCAAATCGCCGGCTCGGTGCGGCTAAGCACCGAAGCAAGAGCCAGTTAGCAAACGCGAATCATAGGGAGGCAGTGGAAGGGATCACTTCACGCAGGAAGACCCGATCGACTGGCGGGCGGGCTGAACGTCTACGGGTTTGCGAACGGTGATCCCGTCAACTACGACGAGGCCAGTTAGAGATGGAAGACGTGGTACGCGCCCTCGAGGTCGCACTCTTTCAGGGATTTGGGAATGCGGAAGTCCTAGGAGCGTTGCGGAAATTGATTCGTGACAACTGGGGCCGATACGTCGGTCAAACTTTGATCGTCTCTTTGCTGTTCGGCGAGTCGTGGTGGGTGACCGACGACCACCTTGGCGGAACGAGTAAGTGGGAGAGCGTCGCGAATTGCCCGGCCCAGCCGGCCGGGTTCGATCTCTGAGCCTAACGCGGCAGCCAGAATCGAAACCGGCTCCCCTTCCCGATGTCACTCTCGACGCTGAGATCACCGCCTAACGCGCGCGCCAAGCGTCGGGACACGCTCAACCCCAATCCCGCGCCGCCCGCCCGTCGCGTCGCCGTCTGGTCCACCTGCCAGAACGTCTCGAACACCCGCTCCTGGTGCTCGCGCGCAATCCCGATCCCGGTGTCACGCACCTCGAACACCACCTGCCCGTTCTCCACGCGCGACGCGAGCGCGATCTCGCCTTCGTCGGTGAACTTGATCGCGTTCGACAACAGATTCACCAGGATCTGACGCACCTTCGCGGCGTCCGACGTGAACGTCGCTCGCTCGTTAGGTGTCGACAGCGAGAAGCGCAGGCCCTTCGCCGCGACCACCGGCTCGACGAGCGCGCCCGCCTCACGCGTTACCTGCCCGACCTCGACCTCACTCTTTCGGATCGTGTCCTGGCCCGGCTGCATCCGGGTGAACGACAGAATCTCGTCAACCAAGTCGACCAGGTGCCGCGCAGAAAGTTGTACGCGGTCGAGCTGCTCGCGCTGAGTCTCGTTGACAGGACCCGCAATTCCATCGTGTAGCAGCTCGGCATAGCCCACGATCGCGTTGAGTGGCGTGCGGAGCTCATGAGACATCACCGCAAGGAAGTCGTCCTTCGCCCGGTTCGCGACTTCCGCGGCCTCGCGCGCTTCCTCCTCCTGCGTCGTCGTCTCGCGCAGCTGCTGCATCGCTTGCTCGAGCTCGACCTGCTGCTCCTCGAGTTGTTGCGTTTGCAGCTCGAGCTGCTCCTGCGTCCGCTGCTGTGCGACGACGTCGGTGCGGATCGAGCGGTTCGTGATGAACGCGAGCAGGAACGCACCTAAGGTCCCGATCACGATCACGCTGAGCGCGAGATCGCGGAATCGCAGACGGGTTGCGTCACGCTCGGCCAGACGTCGCCGCTCGATCGCCGAGATGCGAGAGGCCACGGCACGCGCGCTGTCCATCATCGTCTTGCCGACGCCCGTACGGACGCGATCGGCGGCTTCCGTCGCGCTGCGCGAGCGCATCGCAGCGGTTTGCTCGAGCTCGACGAGCTTTCTTTCGACGACCGCGTTCAGTGTGTCGACGCGCCGCTGCTGCTCCGTGTCGCCCGCGACCAGCTCGCGCAATGCGGCGACGTGGGCTTCGGTGGAGGTGCGGCCGTTGTGATATGGCCCGAGGTAAGCGCTGTCGCCGGTAATGATGTAGCCGTGCTGGCCAGTCTCGGCGTCGACCAGGGACGACAGCGCGCCGTCGAGCTGCCGAATGACCATGTTGGTGTGGTCGACGGCGGAAATCGCCGCGCGAAGCCGCAAAACGACGAGAAACGCCGCGACGCCCACGAGCAACGTGAGCACGGCCGATCCCAGTGCAACGGAAATCTTCTGGCGAACGGTCATTCGTTCAGCGTGGACATGGCGGACTCCGTCGTCCGGAGCCGCGTACGGCGCGAGGAAGCTACGCGCGTGGCGCTCCGTGCGCTACGCTCTGCGTCACGCCTCTTCCGTCCGCGGGGTCTCGTGAATTACTTCGACACTTCATCCCTCTTTCCGATTTGCTCGGAGGCGTGCCGTGACTCGCTCGGTTTCCGCGTTGCAGCCCATCGCTGTCGCGCTCGTTCTCGCCGCTCTCTCGATTGCCGCGCCGGTTGGCGCACAGCGTCCTCGGCCGCCGACGGGCACGCCGCGCCCGTTCAGCCCCGTCGGCGGCGCGTTGCTCCCTGTCGATTCCGCCGCGTTTGCGGGACTGCATTGGCGCGAGCTCGGTCCCTTCCGCGGCGGGCGCTCGGTCGCCGTGGCGGGCAATCCGCAGCGGCCTAACGAGTTCTGGATGGGGACGACGGGCGGCGGTGTCTACAAGTCGATCAACGCCGGCGAATCATGGGCGCCCGTGACGGACAAGTACTTCGGCGGCACGATCGGCGCGATCGCCGTTGCACCGTCCGCGCCCGACGTCGTGTACGTCGGTGGTGGCGAGTATCCGATCCGCGGCAACGTCGCGCACGGCGATGGCGTATGGAAGACGACCGACGGCGGCAAAACATGGACATACGTCGGGCTTCGCGAGACGCGGCAGATCGCCGACATCGTCGTGAATCCAACGAATCCCGATCTCGTATACGTCGGCGCACTGGGACACGTGTGGGCGCCTAACGCGGAGCGCGGCGTCTTTCGATCCAAAGATGGGGGCAAGACGTGGGACAAGATTCTGTTCCGCAACGACTCGACTGGCGTCGTCGATCTCGTGATGGATCCGAACAACGCCAACGTGCTCTACGCGGGATTCTGGCAAGCCGGACGTACGCCGTGGCTGCTCTCGTCGGGCGGGAAGGGAAGTGGCTTGTTCAAGACGACCGACGGCGGCGATCACTGGACGGAGATCACGCGCAACCCTGGGTTGCCGGAAGGCATCTGGGGCAACATCGGCATCACGGTCTCGGGAGCGAGCTCGAATCGCTTGTGGGCAAACATCGAGGCCGACTCGGGTGGTGTGTTCCGCTCGAGCGACGGCGGCGCGACGTGGACGCGCGTGAACAACGATCGGTCGCTGCGCCAGCGCGCGTGGTACTACACGAAGATTCACGCCGATTCCAAGGATACCAATGTCGTCTACGTGAACAACGTCTCCTTTCAGAAGTCGACCGACGGCGGAAAGACGTTCCGCCCTGTCAGTGGCATGAAGCACGGCGATTCGCACGATCTCTGGGTCGACCCGAAGGATCCCCGGCGCATGATCGAGTCGGACGATGGCGGCGGCGAGGTCACCGTCGACGGCGGGAAGACATGGACGGACGAGGATTACGCAACTGCTCAATTCTACCACGTCATCGCGACGAATCATTTCCCGTATCACCTCTGCGGCGCGCAGCAGGACAACTCGACGCTGTGTGGGCCGAGTCGGTCGCCGGACGGCGTCGTCGACATCAGCGATTGGAAGGAAGCGGGCGGCGGCGAGTCGGGCTGGATCGCGGCGCGCTCGGACGATCCGGACATCGTTTACGCGGGAAGCTACGGCAATCTGCTCACGCGGAAGGACATGCGGACGGAGCTCACGCGAAACGTGAATCCGTGGCCGGATAATCCAATGGGCCATCCCGCGAAGGACTTGAAGTATCGCTTCCAGTGGACATTCCCGATCATCTCGTCCGTGCACGACGCGAACGTCCTTTATGCAGGCTCCAACGTTGTTCACAAATCCGTGAACGGGGGGCAGAGCTGGACGGTGATCTCGCCCGATCTCACCTACGCCGATCCGATGACGTTAGGCAACTCGGGCGGCCCGATCACGAAGGACCAGACGTCGGTCGAGTACTACGCGGTCGTCTTCGTCATCGAGGAATCTCCCATCGATGCGAAGGTACTGTGGACTGGTTCAGATGATGGGAAACTGTACGTCACGCGTGACGGCGGCAGCACATGGACCAACGTCACGCCGCCGGACATGAAGAAGTTCACGCGCGTCTCGAGCATCGACGCGTCGAAGTTCGGGGCAGGGATAGCCTATGTGGCGGCCAATCGATATCAGTTGGACGACTATCACCCGCTGCTGTGGAAGACGATGGACTTCGGCAAGACCTGGTCGCGCATCGACACGGGCATCAACGACGAGGAATTCACGCGTGTCGTGAGGGAAGATCCGAACCGTCGCGGGTTGCTCATGGCGGGCACCGAGCGCGGAGTGTGGTATTCGGGTGACGACGGTCTGAACTGGCAGAAGCTTCAGCTCAATCTTCCGATCGTCCCCGTACACGATCTCACCTTCAAGGAAGGGGATCTCATTGTCGCGACGCACGGCCGCTCGTTCTGGGTGATGGACAATATCTCGTCGCTCGAGCAGTTGTCGAGCGAGGTGCTCGCGAGCGACGCGCATCTGTTCAAGCCGCGCGATCAGTATCGCGCGAGCTTCGGCGGCGGATTCGGTGGTGGCCGCCGTGGGGCGGGCGGCGCGCAAGCGATCACGCCAGAGAACGCGCCGATACATCCGGTCGGTCAGAACCCCGCGGGCGGTGAAGTAGTACAGTACTGGCTCAAGAGCCCGAGCCAGGAAGTGCAACTCTCCTTCCTCGACGCACAGGGGAAGCTCATTCGCACCTACACGAGCAAGCTCGATTCGCTCGCGTACGCCGACTCGGTTCGTCGGCAGCAGCGGACCAAGTCGCGCATGGACAGTCTGCGCGCGGCGGGGATCGCCGAGGACAGCATTCAGAAGCTCGTTAGGGTCGCGACCGATGCGGCCGGCGGGATCGAGCCGGCGAGTGACGACGACGGCTTCCGGGCTCCTCCGACGCCACGGGCACCGAACCGTCGCGGCGTGAACACCTTCGCGTGGACCATGCGCTATCCGGACGCGTCGAGCTTCCAGGGGATGATCCTGTGGGCGGCCGGTGTCCAGGGGCCGCTCGCGCCTCCGGGGACTTACGCCGTCCGCCTAACGGTGAACGGGAAGCCGATCGCAACGGAATCCTTCCGGTTGATCCCCGATCCGCGTTCGAAAGGCGTGACGACAGCTGATTACGCCGAGCAATTCGCGCTCCTCACGAAGATTCGCGATCGCTTCTCGGAGACGAACGATGCCGTGAAGACGATCCGCTACGTGAAGCGAGAGCTCGACGATCGCCGCAAGCGCATCGCTGCCGACCGCCAGGCGAGCTTCGGCACCACGGCGACGGCGTTCGAGCAGGCGCTGTCGCAGGTGGAGGATTCATTGTATCAGACGAAGAACCGCAGCGGTCAGGATCCGCTCAACTATCCGATCCGCCTGAACAACAAGATCGGGGCATTGATGGGCGTGGTGGGGAGCGCCGACGGTCGCCCGACGCAGCAGTCGTACGCGGTGTTCACGGAGCTCTCACAGCAGCTCGATCGTCAGCTGGCGATCCTCAAGCAGACGCTGAATTCGGGTCTGCCGCGAGTGAACTCGATGCTCCGCGATGCGGGCCTGCCGCCGGTGGAGGCGAAGCCGGTGGATGCGCCGCCGGCGAGACAGATCGCGGCGCAATAGCGCTGGTGGCTAGTCGTTGGTCGTTGGTCGTTCGGAGATAAGGAATGTCCCGCGAGCGTAGCTCGCGGGACTCCGAATTCACCAACCACCAGTCACCAACGACCACCAACCACGACCATCAATTCCCGAACGGCTCATACCCCATCCCCATCGAGTGATAACCCTTGTCGACGTATACCGTCGTGCCCGTGATCCCGCCCGCGAGCGGCGAACATAAAAAGGCCGCCGTGTTCCCGACGTCCCTGGGCTCGAGCTGACTCGTTAGGGGTGCCGTTTTCGATACGTACTCGACCATCCGCTCGATGATCCCGATGGCGCTCGCCGCGCGCGACGCCCACGGTCCAGCCGAGATCGTGTTCACGCGCATCCCGAACTTGCGACCGGCCTCGAACGCGAGCGTGCGCGTATCGCTCTCGAGCGCTGCCTTCGCCGACGACATGCCGCCGCCGTAGCCCGGGATGACACGTTCGCTCGCCATGTACGTGAGCGACACGGCCGACGAATGGTCGCGCATGATCGGGCCGAAGCGGGCGATCATAGAAACGAGCGAGTAAGCGCTCACACTCAGCGCCGTGAGATAGCCCGCCCGGCTCGTCTCGATCAGCGGTTTCTTCACTTCGGGGCCGTTCGCGAGCGAATGCACGAGAATGTCGACCGGCTTGTCACCAAAGTCGTCGGTGAGGCGCTTCACCACGCCATCGATCGAACAGTCGCCAATGTCTTTGTAACGTTTGTTGTTGCGGACGTCCTCGGGCATGTCATCGTAGCGATCGTACGCCGCATCGAGCGGATAGATCTTCTCGAACTGCAGCATCGCGCCAGAGGAGAGCGTGCGCGCTCCGTCCATCTTCCCGCGCTCGATGAGGTTCATGAAAATGTTGAGCGCCGGTGGCCACGTCCCGACGCAGACGGTCGCCCCGGCCTCGGCCAGAGCTTTAGCAATCGCGAAACCAAAGCCCTGATCGTCCGCCACGCCGGCGACGAAGGCTCGGCGTCCCCCCAGATCGATTGGTAGCATGCGCCGGAAGCTAGCCCGATCAGGGCGCGGAATCACGCTTTCATTAGCGCGCTCTCATGTACGTGTCGGGTCGTCTTCGGATGCCACGACAGTGGTCGCTTCGCTAGAATGGCCGAGGTGTTAGGTGCACGTGGTGTCAATCGAGATGCGAGAGCAGTGCTGGCCGGCTCAATAGGTGTCGATGATGGCGATGGTCCTCTACGTCGATGACGAAGACGCAATTCGGCGCGCGGTGTCCGCATGGCTCACGCGACGCGGACACACCGTGCATACCGCCGCGACGCTCACCGACGCGCGCGATCTCCTCGCGTCCCAGGCAATCGATGGGGCGTTCGTCGACGTCTGGCTGGGCGACGAGAGCGGTCTCGAGCTGCAAGACTGGGTCGACGAGAACCGACCCGACCTCTCACGGAAGATCGTGTTCGTGACGGGCGACCCTGTCGCGAGCGACACCGCGCAACGCGCGTTGGGAAAGATCGGGCGACCGGTGCTCGCTAAGCCCTTCGAGTTGCAACAGCTTGATACGTTTGTCGAGCGCTGGATGGCGCCCCCACCCCGGCCACAAGACTGACCGGCGGTACGCCCTGTGCCCCTTTCCGACACCGGAAACGGAGCCCAGCAATAAATTGCCTGACGCAATGCACTCGCATCGTGCCGTACCCGCACGCCGCGGCGCGGAGGGTCGCCTGGAGGAGGCGCCAGTCGTGGCGCCGATCGGGCCATCCTTCTCGCGCGGCCTCTGGCGCATCGCGGCGGCCGACGTCTCGAGCGACAACCGGGTTCGTCTGCTCAGAGATGGCCCGGCGACCTTCGACGCGATGATCGAGCTCATCGATCGGGCACGAACGTCGGTTGCCCTCGAGAGTTACATCTTCCGCTCCGACGAGGTTGGCCATCGGTTCGGTAACGCCCTCGCGCAGGCCGCAAAACGGGGTGTCGCGGTCCGCCTGCTTCTCGACTACGTCGGCGTTCGCGGGACGTCGCGCGCGTTCCTCCGCCAACTCGCCCGCGCCGGTGTCGACGTCAAAACCTTCAATCGGTTTGGCTTCCGGCCCTGGTTCGGTCTGGTGCCGCGAGATCACCGCAAGCTGCTCGTCGTCGACGAGACCGTAGGCGTCACGGGCGGCGTTGGTGTCGGCCGCGAGTGGACCACCGGCGTGCTCAAACGCCATCGCTCGCGCTGGCGAGACACGGCCGTCGTGATCGAGGGTCCGGCAGCGCGGGACATGATTGGCGCCTTCGAGACCATGTGGCGACGCACCGTTGGCCGTGAACGACGCGGCTCCCATCGCTTCCTTCGCCGAGCCGCGCGCGGTTCGCATCTCGATCCGTCGACGCATACGCCTGCGCTCGTCGGCATCATCGAAGGAGAGCCGCTGCGGCTGCGGGTGTCGCGCGCGCTGCAGATCCAGGCGATCTCCGCCGAGCGGTCGATCTGGATTGCGACGGCGTACTTCGCGCCCTCGCCGTCGGAGGTCGAGGCGCTCAATGGCGCAGCACGCGACGGCGTGGACGTCCGCATTCTTTTGCCCAGTCGGAATGACCATCCGTGGGTGTCACTCCTCGCGCGACGTTATTACCGCCGTCTTCTCACCAACGGCGTTCGCCTCTGGGAATGGCAGGGCGAGATGATGCACGCGAAGACGAGCGTCATCGACGGCCGCTGGGTGCGAGTCGGGTCGACCGACTTCAATCCACTCGGCGTCGCGATCAACTATGAGCTCGATGCCGTGATCGAGGACCCCGCGCTCGGCGAGCAAGCGGAGTCGATGTTCCTCGCTGATCTGGAGAATTCGAAGGAAGTTGGGCTCAAGGGGGCCCGCGGGTAGTTCTCTTGCTCACTCTGTTTGGCGAGCGAAAAGGCATACCCCGTGCTTCTCGACGCGCTGATGACCTCACGGACCAGACTGACCTTCGCGCTCATTGGCGCGCTCGCACTCGCTGCGCCTACGGTGGGTGCCCAGGCTACTGCGGCGGCGGCCGAGTCGCACCCTCTCTTCACCTGGGAAGATGCCGCTCTCGCGGGAGGATTCATCGCAGGCACAGTGGCCTTGCGGCCCGTCGACGAATATTTCGCTCAGCACCTACAGACGAAATTCACCCAGCAGAATCGCTTTTTTCAAACGACCGCGACCACCGTTCGCACCATCGCCGAGCCGGGCGCATTCATCATTGGCGGAACGCTGTACGTCGTCGGCCGCGCATCGAAGCAACGGAACATCGCCGACCTCGGCTTGCACGGGACCGAAGCCGTGATCGTCGGGGGACTCTTCGCCGGTGTACTCAAGAATGTTTTCGGCCGCGCGCGGCCGTTTGTGAAGCCGGCAAAGGACAGCGTCCTTTTCGACGCGAACAACTGGCAGATCGGCCGCGGCCTGCAGGGGGACCAGTATCGGTCGTTTCCGTCCGGCCATGCCGTTGCGGCGTTCGCGGCGGCGGCGGCTGTCGTGAACGAAACGTCACGGTGGTGGCCTGGCTATCAGTGGCTGATCGGCCCCGCGATGTATGGAGGTGCAGGCCTGGTGGGTGTTTCACGGATGTACAACAATCGGCATTGGGCGAGCGACGTGATGATGGGTGCGGCCATCGGCACCTTCGCCGGGAACAAGGTCGTGCGCTACTTTCACCGGACCAATCCCGACAACAAGCTCGACCAGTGGCTACTCGGCACCTCCCTGCGCCCCGTCGATGGCGGTGGACACGCGTTCTCATGGTTCTTCGTCCCCGCCCCCAAAACTGCCCACGCTCGGCGGTGAGCCTTCGCGGACCGGCCGCGAGGTGAAGGCGGGCATCGTCGTCATTGCGGAGCTCTCGGGCGCCGTCGCCGACCGCATTCACGAAGTGCAGCAACGTTACGACCCGCGCATGGCGGGCGAGCTGCCGCCGCATCTCACCCTCATCGGGTCGTCAGGCACCGGACCGATTTCGGTGCGGACGTCGCCGGAGCTATTGCGCGAAGCGCTGCTCCCCGCGACGCAGGCCGCCTCGCCGATGACGCTCGCGTTCCTGCCGCCAATGCAGTTCATGCAGTCGAACGTCGTCGTCTTGCCGCTCGACCCAAACGGTCCGGTACGCGCGTTCTACGAATCGATGGCCGAGCGTCTCCGCGCCGCGCGCATCGTGACCGAGCGTGCGAGGTTCACGTTCACGCCGCACTGCACTCTGAGTCTTTATCCCGAGCTGTCGACGCAGGCCGTTCGCGAACTGCTCGCAATGCGATTCGAAGAGACGATCCTCGTCGACGCGGTTCAGGCATATCGAGCTAGTGGCCCGGTGGGGACGCAGAAGCTGTTCGAGCTGAAACTTGCGCCGTTCGCAGAATTTCGGAACGAGCCGTAAAGCGTGCGAGCTCGAGGCTCGAGAGGTCAGTGGTGAGATCCGGCCTACTCCATGAGGCGTTGCGGGCCTCTCACCCACGACGTCGAGCCCAGCTCCGAGCCAAGAGACGGCAGCGACGAGTTTCGAGATCGAGCTTCAGATGCGAGCTGGCTTGCTCGAGCTCAATCTCGCAGCCGCGGAGGCCGCTGAAACGGCTGACACGGCGCTGAAACCGCTGACGGGCCCGTGTGCGGAGATGGCTCCCCGGCCAGTGATGTTTTGAATGGGTGCGTTCTTCGTTGAGAAAAGTGGCTGTAGAGTCCCTATTGGATTCGCCCGCACTCGCGCCCCGACATCTCCCCATGCCTCCGACGCCCTGGAGAGCCCAGGGTTCTCGGGACGCGAATGACGCGAATGTAAGCGAAAGCTGCCCTACAAGGCTTTCTTGATTGCCTTTTCCAGATCCTGATCCCCACCCAATCCCGTGTACACGACCTTACCGGACTTGTCGAGGACCACGACAAACGACGTCGCCGGGACGTCGTAGGCACCCGTTGCGTTGCCGTTGCGATCGAAGAACTGGTCGCCCGGAATCTCGTGCTTCGCGACGTACGCCTTCACGCGATCGGACGACTGATTCACGGACACCGACACGCCGACGAATTTCAGCTGCGCGGCGTACTTGGCGTGCATCGCCTTGAGATGCGGCTCGAGCTCGCGGCAGTTGGGACACCACGTCGCCCAGAACTCGATCAGCACGGGCGATTTGCCGACGTACTGCGAGAGATTGGCCGGCTTGCCGTCGAGCGTCTCGACCGCTGCCGCCGGCCCCTTCGTGCCGAGCTCGATCCCCATATCCTGCGCACGCGCGGGCACGGCAAGCAGGCTCGTTAGGCCGATCAACCCGATCGCAAATCGAAAAATCATGAATAAGCTCCAAGTCCAAATGTCCTAGCCCCTAGCCCCTCTCAGATCCACAGCTGTCCGCCCTTCACCAGATAATATTCCGCCACCGCGAGCATGACGAGCGCGAACACGCGCTTGATCCACAGCATCCACACGCCCGCCCGCGGCAATCGCGAGAGCGTGCCCGACGAGAGCCCGACCGCGACGAGCAGCGTACACATCCCCAGCGAGAACACGAACAGATACACAAACCCTAACGTCGCGCTGTGCGTCGTCGACACCCAGGTCAGCACCGCCGCCATCACCGGCGCCGAGCACGGGGCCGCGACGAGCCCCGACAGTCCGCCCATCATCAGCGCGCCCGAGTATCTCCCTGCCGTTCCCGTCGTCGAAGCGCGAGCGAGCAGGGCAGACGGCACGCGTACCGGCAGCACATCCAGCATGGCGAGCGCCGCGAGAATGAGGACGTTCGCCATCAGGAAGTACAACCATGGATTGGTACTCACGGTGCCGAAGAGCGTTCCGGTGAGCCCGGCGAAGAGCCCCAGCGCCGAATACACGAGTGCGAGACCCACGACGTACGTGAGCGTGAGCCCGAGCGGTCGCCAGCGGTTGGTGCGCGGCGCGTCGGGCTGAGCCGTTGCCTCCGAACCGCCCACGATCGCCGCGGTGATCGGGATCATCGGATAGATGCACGGGGTCAAACTCGTGAGCACGCCACCGACGAATACCAGCGGGATCGCCAGTACCGGGTTGCCGGACAGAGTGTCGCGAAGTGAGGTAAAATCGACCATCGTGATGCGCGTGACCACCGTACGCGCGAGTCGTTAACGATCGGAACGGATTAACAGAGCACCAGCGGACACGTCATTCTCATGTCCGCGCTCCTTTGAGGGATAAGGTATGTCGCGCTTCTCATCGAGGACATGGCTGACGTCCTCCATCGCAATGCTCCTCGCAGGGCTTTGGTTCCCGTGCGTGGCCTGTGGTCAAACCCACGACCATAAAGCGCAAACGCAGTCGCAAGACGACCACATGGTCGGCATGGCCGATCACGCCATGGGTGACATGGGGATGGACTCGGTCATGAGCCTCCACATGCAGATGACGCCACTCCGTGTGGCGACGCACGAGGATTCGACGCGTGCGCTCGCCGTCGTCGCCGAGCTGCGGCACGCGATCGCGAAATACAAAGACGTCTCCGTCGCCGAGCGCGATGGTTTCCAGATGTTCCTGCCGAACGTGAAGAACCAGCGCGTCTACCACTTCACGAACTACCGAAACGCTTTCAAGGAAGCATTCCGCTTCGATCCCGATCAGCCGACGTCACTGCTCTACAAGCGTGGACCCGATGGTCAGATGATGCTCATCGGCGCGATGTACACGATGCCCAAGCGTGCCGGCCTCGATAAGCTGGACGAGCGCGTGCCACTCAGCATCGCGCAGTGGCACAAGCACGTGAACTGGTGCCTGCCGAAGCAGGGCGAAACCGCGCGCTGGATGGAGCGGAAGGATGGCCGTCCCGTGTTCGGGCCGGAGAGTCCCATCGCGACTCAGGCGGCGTGCGACGCCGTCGGCGGCGACTTCCACCCGTCACTCTTCGGTTGGATGATCCACGCGAACGTGTTCGGAGGTGAAGACCTCGGAAAGATCTTCGGCGAGGAGCACAATCACAGTTGAGTGGTTGTTGGTGGTTGGTGGTTGGTGGTTGGTTGTTGGTTGTTGGTTGTTGGTTGTTGGTTGTTGGTTGTTGGTTGTTGGTTGTTGGTTGTTGGTTGTTCGTGAGATCAGAAACCACTAACGACCAACTACTAATCACCACCAACCACCGACCACCAACCACCAACCACTAATCACCACCGACCACCAACCACCAACCACTAATCACCACCGACCACCAACCACCAACCACCAACCACCAACCACCAGTCAAACCAGACCGAGGATTCGGTTAGCGCTTCCTGTAATTGTTAGGCGTTGGCGTCGCTAGGGCAAAAGGTCCGATTGTGAGGCTGAGCACGATCCGGCAGTATTGTCGGTCGCATTTCGCTCACTCATTCCTGTCGGGTACCGATGTCGACGCCGATATCGTTTCGCCGAGCCTGCTCGATCGCTTTCGCACCGTTGGTGCTGGTCGCCTGCAGCGACACCGTGTCGCCTGCGCCGGCCCTCGACGTTGCGGTGCGCGTCAGTGAGCAGCTGGGGCCATTCCCGACGACGAATCCGAGCTCGGCACAGGGCCTCCTCTGCGACGTCACCTTCGAGGCCCAAGGCCTCGGCCGCCTCGCGCACGCGGACTGGCTCGACGCGTCCGTCCTGTTCTACTCGGCGCCAAACCGCAGCGTCCCGTTCGACAGTGTCATCGTTTCGGCCAGCGACGTGCGCGGGACCTTTTCGGCCGACACGATTGGCGCGGGCCAGGTCGAGCATACCAGGTGGCTGTTCGACGTTGCGGCGACCTTCGACATCGCGATGAACTTCCGCTACCAGGTCGTTCCCGGCGGCGACGTCAAGACGGCGACGGCATACTTCACCTGCGGCGACGAGACCACGCCCACGGTCTCGTCCCGGCGTCCCGCGATCAGCCCAGTGAACGCCTCGTTACGCCGGGTGGTCGTCAACGGCTCCTAGCTGCTGGCCGCTTTAAATTCCACGGTTCACTCTTCTCGCGAGTTCCCGTGGCCGTTCCGTTCATCTATGTCATGAAGGGTCTGCGCAAGGTCGTAGCGCCTTCGCGCATCATCCTCGACGATATCTGGCTTTCGTTCTATCCCGACGCGAAGATCGGCGTCCTCGGCGCGAATGGCGCCGGTAAGTCATCGCTGTTGCGCATCATGGCTGGCGTCGACCAGGAGTTTCAGGGCGAGGCCTGGGCCGCCAAGGGCACGCGCATCGGTTATCTCGCCCAGGAGCCGCAGCTCGATCCGGCAAAGGACGTCCGCGGCAACGTCGAGGAAGCGGTGCGGACACAACGCGCGCTCCTCGATGAGTTCAACAACATCGCAATGCAGTTCGCCGAACCGATGGACGACAATGCCATGACGAAGCTGCTCGATCGTCAGGCGAAGGTGCAGGAGCAGATCGACGCGCACGACCTGTGGAACCTCGACAACAAGATCGAGGTCGCGATGGACGCCTTGAGGCTGCCGCCCGGTGACGCGGACGTCACCAATCTTTCGGGCGGTGAGAAGCGTCGCGTCGCGCTGTGCCGCGTGCTCCTCGAGGAACCGGACATGCTCCTGCTCGACGAGCCCACGAACCATCTCGACGCCGAGAGCGTGGCATGGCTCGAGCGGCACCTCGCGGACTTCAAGGGATGCGTCGTCGCGGTGACGCACGATCGATACTTCCTCGACAATGTTGCGGGCTGGATCCTCGAGCTCGATCGTGGACGCGGCATCCCGTACGAGGGCAACTACACCGCTTGGTTGAGCCAGAAAAAAATGCGACTCGCGCAGGAAGAAAAATCAGAGTCTGCTCGGCAGCGCACGCTCGACCGTGAGTTGGAGTGGGTGCGCATGGCGCCACGCGCTCGTCAGGCAAAGTCCAAGGCGCGCGTGCAGAAGTTCGAGGAGATGGCGCAGCGCGAGACGGCGGAGAAGGTCATGCAGCACGAGATTGTGATTCCGCCGCCGCCGCGCCTCGGCAACGAGGTCGTGAACGCGAAGGATCTGCGAAAGGCGTACGGCGACAAGCTGCTGTTCGACGGAGTTTCGTTCTCCTTGCCACGCGGCGGTATCGTAGGAATTATCGGGCCCAACGGCGCTGGAAAAACGACGCTGTTCCGGATGATCGTAGGGCAAGAGCAGCCCGATGCGGGTGACCTCGACCTTGGCGAGACCGTGCGCGTTGCGTACGCTGGCCAGCAGCGTGAGCTGGATCCGAACAGGAACGCCTGGGAGGAAATCTCGGGCGGACTCGAGACGATCAAGGTGGGCAATCGCGAGATGAACTCGCGCGCGTACATCTCGGCGTTCAACTTCCGCGGGCCCGATCAACAGAAGAAGGTTGGGAATCTCTCCGGTGGCGAGCGCAATCGGCTGCATCTTGCGAAAACGCTCATGTCCGGCGGCAACGTGCTGCTGCTCGACGAGCCGACGAACGATCTCGACGTCGACACGCTGCGGGCACTCGAGGACGCGCTCGACGACTTCGCGGGCTGCGCGGTGGTGATCTCGCACGACCGGTGGTTCCTGGACCGCCTCGCGACGCACATGCTGGCGTTCGAGGGGAACTCAGAGGTCGTCTGGCACGAGGGGAACTATCAGTCGTACATCGAGGACCTGAAGCGGCGGAAGGGTCCCGACGCCGATCAACCGCATCGCGTGGCGTATCGGAAGCTCGTTAGGGCATGATGGGTAGAGGGTAGAGGGTTGTGGGCAGAGGGTTGCGGGGTAGAGGGTAGAGGGTGGAGGGCGGAGGGTAGAGCGCAGCGCGCGAAGTGCGCCCTACGCTCCCTCTGCATCCGCGACTCAGAAATAAACGAGGGCGCTCACGCGACCCCAGGGCTCGAGACTGGTCTGCGTAGCTCCGAACGGCTGCGTACTACCTGCGAACGGGCCGAGCAATTCGTGCAAGTGGTCGTACACGATTCCCGTCTCGCCGGACACCCCGAAGCGCTTATCGAGCGCGTAGCGAGCGCCGAAGATTCCGACGACGTTCCACTCCTTCGGCGCATCCGACTCCGAGTACCACGCATAACCGCCCCGCAGGCCGAGGTACGGTGTCAACGAGCCTGACGGTTGCACGGGAAAAAGCGCGCTTCCGCCGAAGCCAAGTCGGGTCTGATGGCCGATGTCTCCGCCGATATGCACGAATGTGAAATCGGGACGCAGGTCCAGCTTGCTGTTGACGTGCCAGAGGATGGCCAGTGCCGCGGGAATTCCCAGATCGACGGCGACGCGATGGTTCTCCTGAGCGCCGGCGGCCGATGCCGCGATCCCGAGCAATGCCGATACGTTCGCCAGTCTCCACATCAGATACATAGCGAGTCTCCGAGGGAAGGGGGAGCCGTAAATACATAAACGCTCAACGATCGCACAACGAGCGCTTCCTCGCAAACCGGAAGGGACAAATCGGCCAGCCGATGGGACAGAACTACGGCTGATCTTGCCTAGGCGCTGCCGGACGTTATCGTAGAAAGAAATCGAGCGGAGCGCGCACAAGCGCACGGCCTGCTCGTCACGCCGCTTTGCGCGTCTCGGTATCCGAGCTCCCGAACCCCTCGCGCTGCATCACGCCCCAGCCTCGATCGCCGCGCGCGAGGTGCCAGAATGCCTTGAGCCGGAAGAACAACGTCAGCTGGCGGTACCCGAACGCCTCGATCACCGCGGTGAACAGCAGTCGCAGGACGTCGCCAGGTCGCCGGTAGCGGTGGAAGCTCACCTCCTCGAGCAGAATCGCCCACACGCTCAACAACATTCCGTACAGCACCACGACCGAGAGAAAGAGCCACAGGAAGTTGAAATCGACGGCGCCGAACACCAGGCCCGCGGCGACGCCCAGATAGCCGAGGGCTTCGATCGCCGGCGACAATGCCTCCCCGAAGAGGAAGAACGGATACGCGAGGACACCGATCGCTCCATAGCGGAAATTGAAGAGCAGATCGCGATGCACCCACAGCGTTTCCAGCAAGCCACGGTGCCACCGTTCTCGCTGACGGCCGAGTACTCGCACTGAGGATGGCACCTCCGTCCACGCGACGGGGTCGGGGATGAACGACGTCGTATCCGAGAGGTGATGCTCGCGGAGATATCGCTGCAGCCGGACGACGAGGTCCATGTCCTCCGTCACGCTGCCGGTGCGATAGCCTCTGATCGCGAGCAGGTGCGCTCGCTTGAACAGCCCGAATGCACCGGAGATGATCAGATTGCCACCAAGTCTGTTCCAACCAAGACGGCCGAACAAAAAGGCGCGGAGATACTCCAGCACTTGTATGGAGGGCAGCAAGCGCTTGTCGACGCGTGCTTCGACGACACGTCCGTGCGCAATCGTGCACGCGTTGGCGACTCGGATCGTCCCGCCGACCGCCGCGACTGGCTTGCCTAACAAGAACGGCCGAGCCAGTCGCAACAATGCGTCTGGTTCGATCAGCGTGTCGGCATCGACGGCAAGCACGTAGGGGAATCGCGCCGCATTGAGTGCTGCATTCAACGCGTCGGCCTTGCCGCCATTCTCCTTGTCGATCACGAGCAGCTTCGAGTAGCGGCGCGAGCGGTAATACGCCCGGACCGTCGACGTGGGCACGCTGATCATGAACGCCGGCGGTACCTGGTAGAGATCGAACGCCTCGATGAGTCGCTTCATCATCGAATCCGTCGAGCCATCGTTGACGAGCACCACCTCATGATACGGATACTGCAATGTCAGGAACGAGGTCATGCTCTCGACAATTGTTCGCTCCTCGTTATGCGCCGGAACGAGAATGCTCAACGGTGGCAGCGCCTCCGTTCCGAGCACGAGCGTCAGATGCTCGTCCTCGGCGAGATGCCAGTGCGACCAGAGCTCGGGAATGGACAAGAGCAGCAGCAAGGCGTAGAACGAGTTCAACGCCAACATGTACGTGAGCGCGAAGCGATCCACCCACTGCAGCAGCGTCGCGATCATGCTTCGGCCAACTCGACGACGGCGCCATCGGAGAGGCCGCTCACCATCGCCGCCATATCGGCGGCGAAGCGATCCGGCCGTTCGCGCGCGAGCCGCAGCGCACGACGTCCGACCTCGCCGAGCTGTGCGAGCGAGAGGGCCGACCGGAAGCGCACCCACCACGACCGATCGGCGAGAGCAAAGCTCAGGTCAGCGATGGCATCGCTGGCGCCAACGGTGCCCAGGCCACGCGCCGCCTGCGCGCGCACGCGCCAATCGCTGTCGTGCATCATCTCACGCAGCACGGCTTCGGCGTCGGGGTGCACGTAGCGTCGCATTGCACGCGCTGCCGATATGCGCATCTCGACGACCGGATGATTGCTGAATGCGATCAGTGGGGCGAGACAGCGCAAATCGGCGATGTTTTCCGCGAGCGTGATCCAGACTTGCAGCTTCGCCATCGGCGCAACGGGAACGAGCCGTTCGAGCAGCGCCGGCACGGTGTGCTTCCAGTTCTCGCGCAGAACGCGGAGCTGGAATACGCGAACGATGGGTGGTCGCGTGTGAAGCGTATCGAGCACGTGCTCGATGAGCATGGCGTCGCCGACGCGCGTTAGGCAGGTGCTCGCCGCGGCCTGCACGGCGGCGTGCGCATCGCCGAGCAACTGCCGCAGTAGCGTCCGGTCGCGAACGCTGCCGACGACGGCGAGCAATCGCGCGGCGTCGAGCCGCCGCCACCACCAACGCGAGCCGGCTTGCGCGAGGATACGCCGCACCCAGCGATCCTCGCGCAGCGATCGCGCCAACTGAGCCACCTGTTCCGGTGCGGTCTTCGACGCGACGTGCATCGTGAGTTGGTCGAGCGCTTCGCGCTCCGGAAGCCTTCGCAGGACATTCGCGAGATCGGCTGCCGATCCGATGCCGAGAAGCCATCGCTGGAGCGGTTCGGCAACTCTGTTGGCGGCAGACGTCGCGCGCTGTGCGCGAATGCTCTGACGCGCCCGATTCACGAAGAGCAGCAGAAGCAACAGACCGAAGAAGATTCCCTGCACGATCGCGACGACGAGAATTACGGAACTTCTCATGCCGCCCCGGCCCCGCCGCTCCGCCGGCACCGCTCGAGCCAGGAAGGAATCTTTGCCATGAGAATCCGGAGATTCACGGGCTTGGGCACGTAATCGATGGCGCCTGCCCGGTACGCGCGGAGCTGCTCTGCCTCACCGCTGCGAGCCGTGAGAAAGACGGTCGCGAACACCCCCGGTCGCTCGACGCGGAGCCGCTCGTGCAGCGAAAACCCGTCGAGTCCGGGGAGATCGACGTCGAGCAGGATGATCGGGATTCGCGGACCCACCGGCAGCGATAACAACCCGGTCAGCGCGTCCGGTCCCGTCGCATAGTGCATGAATGTGAATCCGGCCGACTCGAGGGCGTACCGCAGCATCTCGACGAACGTGGCGTCGTCCTCGACGATGATGAGATCGGGGCACGCCTCCACTCGCTCGGTGCGCGCCGAGTCGTCTCGCGACGCGGCTGACGATGTCGGGGTCGAGATATCGAGGGGAGGCGCGTAGGCCGGACCGAGCACACAGGCCTCCAGTGCATTGGCGAATTCCGCCGTCATCGCCGCTCGGCGATCGACGTCGAGCCCGGGATCGGTTACCCAGCGGATCGCCGCTTCCTCGAGCTCACCAGCGAGGCGACTTGCCTCGGGAAAGCCGAAGGATCCCGCCGCGCCATGCACGCGATGCAGCTCGCGTCGCAGCGCTTCGACGACCTCCGGCGCGCTCGCAATCACCGCGAGTTGAGAGGATAGCCGACGCAGCGCCGCGACGGTGTTCGCAGTCGTGGCGCGATAACGCTCGCGCAGTATGCGGAGCGTTTCGGTCGTGTCGGAGCTCGACGGAGAACGACTGTCCAAGGGGCGTTGCCGCCGGTAATGGGTGTTCGTCGCATGAGACCCCGCCCCCACTCCACGCAAGGCTCCATCGCCCCGCGACTCACAGCGTCTCATCCCGTCGACAAGACTGATCGGACCACCCGAGCGTCACCGAAGTCATGCGCCTGCTTTGCGCCGATGACGAAGAGGACATACGCACCATTTTGCAGCTGGCGTTGAGCCTCGACCCCGAGCTGGAGGTCGAGCTCGTCGACTCCGGCGAGGCTGCCCTCGCGCGCGCTCGCGCGGGCCGCTTCGACGCGATCGTTCTCGATGGCATGATGCCCGGTCTGGACGGCTACGAAACCTGCCGCCGGCTCAAGTCGGACCCATCGACCGCCAGCGTTCCAGTGGTATTCCTCACCGCGAAAACCCAGCGGGGCGAAGTTGAGCAAGCGCTCAAGCTCGGCGCCGTGGCTTGCCTCATGAAGCCGTTCGACCCCATGACGTTGGCCGCCGAGCTCCGCGCGGCGCTGGCGAAGTAGGCGCGCATGGCAGATCGACGATCGAGCGACGAGACGCGCCGCGAGCGTGAAGCGCTCTTCCGGAGCCTCTCCAGCGCCGCAAGCGAGGGGATCACGATCGTCGTCGATGACCGGGTCGCCGAGGCGAACGACGCCTTCGGCAGGCTGTTCGGCTACCAGGCGAGTGAAGTGCTCGACCGACCACTCCTGGATTTCATCGCGCCGGAACTGCGCGATGCCGTTGTGCGCCAGATGATACTTGCGACCGAAAAACCGTACGATGCGCGCGGTCGTCGCAAAGATGGCTCGACGTTCGACATCGAGCTCACGATTCATCGCGTCACGTTCCGGGAAGGCGTTGCCTGGGGTTGTCGTGTGCGAGACATCACCGAGCGCAAGGAAATCGATCGAATCAAGACTGAATTCGTGTCGATCGTCTCACACGAGCTGCGCACGCCACTGACATCGATTCGCGGTTCGCTCGGTCTCATGGAGGCCGGAGCGGTTGGTGAACTGCCGCCCAAGGCGCGTGATCTCGCGCGCATCGCGCGCCAGAACGCCGACCGGCTGATTCGACTCATCAACGACATCCTCGACCTCGACAAAATCGAGGCGGGCAAAGTCCAGTTGCAGATCGCGGCGCTCGATCCCGCCGATATTGTCGAGTCGACGATCGCCGAGCTCCGCGGAATGGCGATGCTATACAAGGTGTCGATGACGACCCAGGTCGATTGCCGCGACCGCATTGCCGCGGACCGAGACCGCGTTGTCCAGGTGCTCACCAACCTGGTGTCGAACGCGCTCAAGTTCTCGCCTGAAGGCGGGGCTGTCGCCGTCTCGCTCGGAACGGGCGTGTCCGGCTTCGTACGCATCGCCGTGCGCGATCACGGACAGGGCATCGCACCCGAGCAGATCAAGAAACTCTTCACACCGTTCGAGCAGCTCGAGGAGGCCAACACGCGTCGTCGCGGTGGCACAGGACTCGGGCTCGCGATCTCGCGCTCGCTCGTCGAACAGCAGGGCGGACGCATCGGCGTGGAATCGACGGTTGGGCAGGGAAGTGAGTTCTGGTTCGAGCTGCCACTCGTGCCCGCGCCGGGCGTGGACGACGTACGCACAGCCGACGAAGGTGCACCGGGCGTGCTCGTCGTCGAGGACGATGACGCCGTGGCGCGGGTGCTCGGCATCATGATTCGGCGCGACGGTCACAGCGTCACGCGCGCGAGCACGCTCGCCGAGGCTCGTCAGGCACTCGCTGCATCACAAAAGCCCTCCGTCATTCTGCTCGACATGAAGCTGCCTGACGGAAGCGGGCTCGATCTGCTCGACGAGATCGCCGGAACGCCAGGCCTCGAGCAACTGCCCGTCGTCGTGCTCTCCGGCGTCGAGCCTTCATTCGATCATCGCACGCGCAACGATCGCGTGGTCGAGTGGCTCATCAAGCCCTTCGCCGAGCGGGAGCTGCTCCGTGCGCTGCGCGACGCAATCGGCGACGAGCAAAACGCGGCGCGGCGTCGCTCCGCATGAGCGCATGGCTGCGTGCCGTCGTTGGCGCCGCGGCTCTTGTCGCGCTGCGCCTAACGGCCGCGGCGCAATCGACGGATGCGGCCTGCTCGTCGCCGGCGAACGATGTAGCCCAGATGGCGGATCGCGGCTGGCTCGCGATGCGAAGCGCACAACTCGACGAGGCCGACGCACAATTTCGCGCAGCGCTCGCGCGCTGCCCGCGGTATCCGAGCGCAATCATCGGTGTCGCGTACGTCGCGATGCGCCGCGGCAACGACTCCAGTGCGGCCCACATGTTCGAGCGAGCACTCGCCGTGCAGCCGTCGAATTACGACGCGTTGGTCGGACTCGGCATGCTCGCCTATCGGCATGGCGACATGTCGGCAAGCTGGAAGCGCTTCGCCGGCGCTCTCGCCGTCGTTCCCGGCGACTCACTGAGTCTCTGGTATCTCGAGCGGATTCCTCAAGCGCTCGACAGCCTGCGGTTGCCGCCGCCGCCCCGCCCCGCGCACACCATTGTCGTGTCGCGAACCGGCACGCGGATATTCGAGGTGCCCAACGGCGCTGGCGGCTGGCAGCCAATGTGGGTCAAGGCGATCAACGTCGGCGCGGCGCTTCCGGGAAAACATCCGACCGAGTTCCCTCCCGACGACGGTACCTACGAAGAATGGATCGAGCTCGCCGCACGCATGAACGCGAACGCGCTGCGCGTATACACGATTCATCCGCCGCACTTCTATCGTGCACTCGCACGGTGGAACGTTGCCCATCCGGCGAATCCAATCTGGCTCATTCAGGGTGTGTGGACGGAGCTACCTCCCGGCAGGAAGCGGGAGCGATACGACGACGCAGCGTGGAATCAAGCATTCTTCGGCGAGATGAAGCGCGTGGTCGATCTCGTGCACGGCCGCGCTGTGATTCCACATCGATCGGGACACGCAGCGGGGATTTACGCCGTCGACGTCTCAAGATGGACATTGGCTTACATCATCGGGCGTGAATGGGAGCCGTACTCGGTTGTTGAATTCGCATCGCGACACCGTTCGCAATCCTCGTATCGCGGCAGATATCTCACGATCGAGGGAGGCAACGCCGTCGACGTCTGGCTTGCGCGCGTCGCCGATCGGATGATCGGCTACGAGATGGACGCCTATAACGAGCAGCGCCCGCTCGCGTACGCCAATTGGCCAACGCTCGACCCGCTCGTGCACCCAACGGAGAGCACGCTCGCCGAGGAAGATTCCATCCGGCGCGTGCGACACGAGATCGTCCCCGAGCAGCCGAAGGAATACGACAACGACGCCATCGGCCTCGACGCGGCGCTCGTTAGGCCGACGTCCGCCTATCCTGCCGGCATCTTCGCATCCTTTCACGCGTATCCATACTATCCGGACTTCATCTCCTACGACCGCGTCTATTCCGGCGCCCGCGACGCTGACGGGCCGAGCAACTACTACGGCTACCTCCGCGATCTCGTGCGTCACTTTGGCTCCATGCCCGTGATGATCTCGGAATACGGCGTGCCATCGTCACGGGGAATCGCCCACCTCCAGCCACAGGGCTGGCACCACGGCGGCCACTCGGAAACGGAACAAGCGGAAATAAACGCTCGCCTCACGCGCGACATCTACGCGTCCGGCGCTGCCGGCGCGGGCCTCTTCTCACTCATCGACGAATGGTTCAAGAAGAACTGGACCGTGATCGACTTCGAGTATCCCGCCGAACGCAATCGCCTGTGGCTCAACTCGCTCGACGCCGAGCAGAATTACGGCGTAATCGCCATGCGGCCCGGGCGAAAGGATTCGACCATTGTGATCGACGGACGCGCCGATGACTGGGTGGGACGACCACCGTTGTACAGAGGCGGCGACGATCCGCAGCTGCTCGCGGCCTTGCGTCTTCGCTCGTTCACCGTCGCGAGCGACGAAGCGTATCTCTATCTACGCGTGGATGCGGGTGCCATCGATTGGCAGCACGCTCACTACATCATCGGTATCGATACCCATGGTGCATCGTTAGGTGACAGGGTGCTGCCCATCACCGGCGCACGCTCTCCCGTGGGTCTCGAGTTCGTGATCGAGCTGAGTGGGGCAGGCCGGAGCCGGCTGCTTGTCGATCACCCGTACAACCTCTATCGCGACGCGACAATCACGGGCAGCAAGCCCCGGGCGGTTCAGCAGATCTATAACTGGCCGTTCCGCTCAGTCGCGAACAGCGCCGGACGCTACGACACGATCCACGTCGTCACCAACCGGCGACGATTGGGCCGCGACGGCACCGTGTACCCCTCACTCGCAGTCGATCGGAGTCGTCTCCTCTTTGCGCGACAGCCAGACAACAGTCTCGCCGACTGGTATGCCGACAGCCTAACGGGCGTGATCGAGATACGTATTCCCTGGGGGATGCTCAACGTGCTCGATCCGTCGTCGCGGCTCGTCCTTCGTGGAACTAAAAAGGGAGACGTCGCCGGCGTCGTGACTGACGGCTTCCGCTTCGTGATTCAGAGCTACGACCCCGCGCAGCCCTCGGAGAGCGGCGACCGCTTGCCCCGAGGGAGCTCGCGCGAGTTTTTCGGCAGACCCTCGACATGGACATGGCCAACGTGGGAGGAACCACGATGGTACGCCGAGGTAAAGCCGCAATTCGAAACGATGCGTCGCGCATTTGGCGAGATTCCCAACACGCCGGCGAACCTCGCCGCTTCGCCTAACGCGATCGCCGCTCCGGCTAGAGCCGCACGCGCCCCTTGAGCGACAGCGTATACGCTCGGTAGTCTGCCGAGCTGATCGTCGTCGGCGACGCGACGTTCGCGAAGCCACCGCTCAGCGACCACTCGAGTCCAGGCGCCGGACGATAAGCAATCGCCACACTCACACGCTGCGCGAATCGACCCACGTGTGAGTCGTCGAAGGCGACGATCGTCTGATCGCCGAGGCCGAGCTCCGAATCCAAGCCCCAACCGAGCTCGCCGCCCAGGTGTAAGCGTCCGCTCATTTCCGCCAGCAGATATCGCTTGGGTGCGAAGTATCCGTCGAACGCGGCGTGATCGTACTCAAAGCCGCGCACGGTCGCGGCGATCGACGCGAACTTCGTCGCCGACCAGCGCAGCGATCCCGATCCCGCAAGCCGACTATTCGGCCCACTTCCGCCGCTCAGATGCGTCCAACTTGCACCGCCTCCGATCCCCAGTCGCGGCCGGAGCGTCACGTCGGCATCGGCGTCCATGCTCGTCGTCGCGATGCCCGCGAGCATCAGCGACGCGGTCTCGTCGAACGCGGCACGCGTGACGCTGCCGCCTAGCGAGATGGCAGGCGACAGGTGTCCGCTGAGGCGTGCGCTGAGGAGCGGCAGGAGACGCGTTTCGTCCGGAGCACCTGGCGCACTCGACGCGTCGAGTCGTACCGCACCCGCCTCACCGCGCAGCGTCCATCGGCCATTCATCGGCGACAGGCTGGATGAGGCACGCAGCGCCGCCGACGTCCCGTGCTCCGCGCCGAAGTCGGCGACGCGATAGCTCGCATTGGCGAGCAGCCGCGCACTCCACGGCGATGCCAGGCCGCCTCCCATGACATACGTCGTCGCGCGATTGTCGTCGCTGTCGTCCGTCGTCGTGATCGTCGGTTCGAAGGAGGCCGACAGGGCGACATCGGCCCACTCGAGCTGAACGCGCGCGTCGGCGTTATTCGGCGCTTCCGCGACGGCGTGCCGCAATGCCTGACGAGTCTCCTCCGGCCGCCCCGCCCATCGCCACACCTGAGCGAGCGCGACCCACGCATCGGCGTCTTGCGCATGCGTCGAGAGCCAGCCCTCGTAGCGCGCGATCGCTTGTTGCAGCTTGCCGCTCCACGCAACGGCCTGCGCCCCGAGCAAGGCCGCATCTCGCTCCCGCGGATTACTGGCGAGGACACCGTCGCATATCGCGATTGCCTCGTCATAGTTGCCGCGCCACGCAAGCGTGCGCGCGAGGCCAATGCGCCCGTCCTCGTCCGCGGGCATCAGTCGTAAGTAAAGTCGAAACAACGATACCGAATGATCGAGATCGTTGCGCCACCCGAGAAGCGTTGCCATGCGGAAGACCGCGCGGCCGGCGGTCGAGTCCCGGCGCAACACTGCTTGATAGGCCGAGAACGCGTCATCGTATTTCCGTGCGGCCCACGCCTGATCGGCAGAGGCGAGCAGGTCTGCGACGCGCGGTTCACTCTGGCCGCGAGCCGCACCGGGCACGGCCGCGGCGAGCGCGACGGCGCCACAAAGCGCGGTAATCCGAAGGAATCGGCGCATATCCAGAGAGAGGACGCGCCAGCCCAAGCTCGCTTCACGCTCTTGTATTTCGGTTTTTGTTCGGTAAACTTGGGAGAGGCGCCGAGGGAGGAGGAGTGATGGGAACGGACCTGGATATCGACTCGAAGATCGCGCTGTTGATGACGCTCGCGGCGACGGACGTCGAAGGAATGCCTGGCCGCGATCCGAGCATGCCCCTGCCGCCTCGGCTCCGCCACGCGATGGAAGTCGGCGCCCTTCGTCCGCTCAATCTCCGCACCGTGCAATCGAGCGGGCCATTTGGGCGAAAGACGACGCTGCTCCGCATCCTGATGACCAATGCGTGCAGCTTCAACTGCCACTATTGCCCGATGCGGCGCGATCGCGAGATGCCGCGCACGCTGCTCAAGCCGGAGGAGCTGGTGCGCATCTTCCTCGCCGCGCGGGCGAAGGGCTGGTGCGAGGGTTTGTTCATCACGACGGGTATTCCGGGGCGTCCGGTGAAGGTGATGGACGATCTCATCACCGTGCTCGAGCTCCTCCGCGACAAGCACCGCTTCACGGGATACATCCACGTCAAGATCCTGCCCGGCGTCGAATCGGCGCAGGTCGAGCGCATAACGAGTCTCGCGTCGCGTGTCTCGATCAACCTCGAGGCCGCTTGCGGCGAGAGTCTCACGCGGATCGCTCCGGAGAAAAGCCTAACGACCACGCTGCAGACGCTCGAGCAGGCGCGTAGCCTCGTTGTCCAGGGCCGCGAGGAGCAATTTGCGGGACGCCCGCGCGACGCCCTCCGGCCGGGTGGCACGGCCGGGATGACGATGCAGCTCGTCGTCGGCGCCACGCCGGACAGCGACCGCACGATCATCGGCAAGGTCGCCGAGCTCTATGCGGGCGGCGGCATCCACCATTCGCAGTTCAGCGCGTTCCGGCCGATACGCAATACACCGATGGAAGAGGTGAAAGCGACGCCCGCCCTGCGCGAGCATCGGTTGTATCAGGCCGACCACCTAATGCGCGAGTACAAGTTCGGCGTCGAGGAGCTCGCGTTCAACGACAGCGGGAACCTCCCGCTCTCGCTCGATCCGAAGATTGCCTGGGCGCTCTCGCACCCCGAGCGCTTTCCCGTCGAGATTCGCACCGCCTCTCGTGCGCAGCTGCTTCGCGTGCCTGGGATTGGTCCGACGTCAGCACGGCGTATCGTCGTCGAGCGCGGCCGAACTGTGATTCGTGACCTGCACGATCTTCGCAAGCTGGGCGTCGTCACCGGACGCGCCGCGGGCTTCCTGAGCCTCGCCGGCCGTCGCCTGCAGAACACGCTCTGGTCCGAGCAACTGGGCTTCTGGCGCCCCGAAGACGAAGTCGGAGTGCCGCACGTGCTGTACGATGTGAGTCCGGGGACGTTCAGGTGAGGTGGTTAGTGGTTGGTAGTTGGTAGTTGGTAGTTGGTAGTTGGTAGTTGGTAGTTGGTAGTTGGTAGTTGGTAGTTGCTGCTACTTAATGCGCTTTCCATCACCAACCACCAACCACGAGCCACCAACCACCAGCTACGAGCCACCAGCCACGCTACCAACCGTAAGCAAGCTTAGCGTAGACAAACCGCCCGTTGATGCCGAAGGGCGATATGCCACTATACGGAAGAATCCCCGAATTCGTGTTCGGAGTGATCGTGGCGTCCGGATACGCATTGAAAATATTGTCCGAGCCTAACGTGATCGTCGCGTGGGTCACCGGGCCGTAGCTGACGGAAGCGTCGGTTACCCACTTCGGCGACCACGTTTGATCGCCGGCGGGGGTCGTGCCGAACGACGTGACCTCTCCGAAGCGCTGGTTGCGCAGATCGATGCCGAAGCGGCCGACGCCGAGGTTTGCCGACAGGACGACGTTGTTGCGCGGGTTGCCTTTCTCGAGACGCGCCTGGTCGACGCGGCTGAAGAGCGCATTCCCCTGGCCCGGAAGGATCGCCGAAGAATCGACGCGCGTGACACGCGTCCAGTTGCCATTGTACGCCGCCGTTAGGCGCAGGAGTGCCGTCCGCGTCAATGACCAACCGTAGCTGCCGATCACGTCGAGTCCATTCGTCCGTGAGTCGACGGCGTTGGTGAAGTACCGCGCGCCCTGAACGTCGGTCACGCCGTGCGCTGAAAGCGTGTCGATGACCGCAGTGCTCGTGAAGTTGTTCGAGAGAGCGATGCGATCCTTCAGATCGATGCGATAGTAATCGACCGTCAACGAGAGACTGCGCAGCGGCTCGAGCGCGACGCCGGCGCTGTAGTTCATCGATTTTTCCGGCCGCAATGGCTTCGCGTGCAGGATCTGCGCTACGGGGCTCGAGACCGGGAACGTTCGAATCTCGACGGGAACGGCAGGATTGCCGACGAAGTTGATCGCGGTGTTCGAGAAGTATTCCTGACCTAACGACGGCGCGCGGAAGCCGGAGCTCACCGCACCGCGGAAGGCGACCCCATGAATCGGCTCGTAGCGCCCCGCGATCTTTCCCGTCGTCGTACTGCCAAAGTCGCTGTAATGCTCGGCGCGGCCGGCGAGGTCGATGAGGAGCTTTGACGTCAGGTCGCTCGAGAGATCGACATAGCCAGCGACGTTCGTGCGCGAGTGATTGCCGGCGTCTTGTGGCTGGTATCCAGGATACACCTGCGAGCCAGCAGCCGCCGGCGCGGTGGTCTGTGCGCCCGTCGAGTCAATGATGTGCACCGTGCCGATCTCGTACGACTCGAGCTGACCCGCACCAACCTTGTACTGATCGTCGCGGAGCTCGAGGCCCCACGCGGCATGCAGTGGTGCGAATCCGGGCTTGAAATCGCGGAAGACGTCGAGATTCGTCGTCGACTGGCCGAACGCCAGCTGCCCCGCGTAGAAGCTCGTCGGCGACGCGCTGCCAAGGGAAACGTTGACGCTGTTGACAATATGCATATCGAATACGTCGCGCCCGTAACCGGTGCTGAGATCATAGTCCCAGCCTAACGCCTGGCCCTTCATGCCGACGAAACCGGAGCCGTCCCAGATGACGGGCTGCTCCTCGGGAAGGAAGCCATTCGGATAGATGGCGCGGAAGTTGTTCGCGTCGCGCGGGCGTCTCCAGAATCCGAACGCGTCGCCGAAATTGTGTGACAGCCCGCCAAAGGCGTAGAGCTGTATGCCGTTCGCGAGGGTCGTCCCGGCGTTCAGCCATCCAAGATCGTCGTGCTGATACGAATCGCCGATCTTGAAGTCGACCCCGCCTGGGACCGGGAGATCGGGATTATTCGGCTGTTGGTTTTGGAAATACTGAATACGCGTGTCGGGCGCGGCGCGATTGGTATAACCGCGATCACGAATTTCGCCGCCGAGAAAGACGTATCCGTTCTGGCCGAAGGTCCATCCGTGGTCGGCGTTCGCGTAGAAGAGCTTCCCGTCATGCTTGTAAGTCGGCGAGGTGAAGTTCGCGACCTGCGGCTCCTCGGTCGAATACTCGCCTACCTGCCCCGTGATGTCGCCCGGCGCGGTCGACTTGAGGACGATGTTGATCACACCGGCGATCGCGTCGGACCCGTACTGCGCCGCGGCGCCGTCGCGCAGAATCTCGATGTGATCGATCATCCCCGCGGGAATCGCATTGAGATCCACTGCCTCGGATCCACGTCCAACGAAACCATTGATGTTGACGACTGCGCTCACGTGGCGCCGCTTGCCATTGACGAGCACGAGCGCCTGATCGGGCGAGAGGCCGCGCAGCGTTGCTGGCCGAACGTTATCGGTCGCGTCACCGAGCGTCGTGCGGGGCACGTTGAAGGAGGGCGCGAGCGCCTGAATCATCTGCGACGTCTCGGTCCGCCCCGTCGATCGAACCTCGAGCGACGACAGCACGTCGATCGGAACGGGGGCGTCGATGACCGTGCGCTCCTCGCCGCGCGTGCCAATGACGGAGACCGCCTCGAGGCTCGTCGCGGCGCGATCGAGCGTGAACGACTTCGTAACTGCGCCTCCCGCACTCACCGTGACCGAATCCGAGTGTGGAGTGTAGCCGAGCAGGCGTGCGCGAATTTCGTAGCGGCCCACGGGTGCCGTGAGGCGGTACGAACCGTCGCTGCGGACGATGGCGCCGCGCGTCGTGCCAGCGAGCGAGATCGCCGCGCCTTGCAGCGGCGCGCCTTGCGTATCGAGGACGCGGCCGGAAATCGTGCCGGAAGATTGCGCCGCGAGTGAGAGTGGAGAGAGGAGGGAGAGCGCAAGAACCGTGAGTGCAGCGCTCGAGCGGACGGCGAACGACTCCGATGACATGAGGCAGCTCCAGCGTTCAACTGAGGCGAAACACCAACGCGCGTCGCGGAGCAGCAGCGCTCCGTGTCGGGCCGGTCGAACGAATTATGCGAAGGGAGACAAGTGGGGGCGTGAATCCCTACATCACTCAACAACTTCTAGAGCGTGAATGCCGTCACGCGCCGCCGTCGGTCACCATCGCTCGACCCGCACCCCGATGCGCAGCGTTCTGGGCAGGCCGAACGACGCAACTCCGTTCGTCGCCGCAGTGAGGTTCACCTCGTATTGCGCGTTGGTGATGTTCTCGACACTCAGGATACCCGTGATGCCAGGCAGCATCTCACGCTGCACATTGGCGTCGAGAACCGTAAAGGGATCGAGCCATACACCCTGCAGAGTCGTTGTCGGTCCCTCGTGGCGCCAGATGGCCGTCCAATCACCGAATTGTCGCGCGCTGTAGGTCGCGCGAATCGTTTGCTTCGGCGACGGCACGCGGTTGATGTGCGGCTTGGGCCCCACCGCCGGAACACCCGACTGCTGACGAGCGTCGTCGTAATTGACGCTCCCGGTCACGAGAAGCGGCGCGAGTGGCCTAACGGCAACGTACGCCTCGCCGCCCTGGCTTCGCGAACTACTGACGTTGAGACGCTGCCGGCACGTGCCGATCGCTGGGCACTGCGGATCCGAGACGTTGGCGATCGTCGTCGGAACGTTGAAATCGCGATAATCCGCGACGTACCACGTTCCCTTCATCTGTAGAAATTGCGCCGGCTGCCAATCGAGGCCTATCTCACGACCTAACGCTGTCTCGGGGGACAGATTCGGATTCGGGATCGTGGTCGACGTCGCGCTGATCTGCTTGCGATACAGCTCGGCGAGGTTCGGGGCACGGAATGCTTTGTAGACCGCGGCGTGAAATGAGAGGTTGCTCAGTAATTGATAATGCGCGCCGAGCCGCGGAGAGAACGCGGACTTGCTCCGGTCGGGGTAGGTCTGACCTCCTGCCGCTGCATCGAAGGAGTGGCCATCGTTGTTGCTCCACTGGTCGACACGCGCGGCAAGCTCCAGGCGCAGTGGCGTCAGCGGTGACGCGATTGCCTGCGCGAACACACCGCTCAACGCCTGATCGCCGCCGGACAACACGCGACGCGTCACCGTACCGCAGTTCGCTCCGGGACATGCGGTGCTGAAGTCCGTCTCGTCATAGTTGCCCTGCATGTGCCGATAGTCGCCGCCGAGGCTGAACGACTCGAGATGCAACCACGACGAGCGCGTCCACATCGCCGAGGCGCCCCAGTCGTGGCTCGGAATGCCCGCAACCACACTGCTGTCTTCCGCGATGCGACCGCCAGCGCGAATCGTCGTTGCGCGCTGATGTTCCGTCTGCTTTCCATCCCATGCGCGAACGCTCAACAATCCACCGCCATACGTGCCGTAGTCGGCGCCGAGATTGGCGTCGCCCTGATCGCGCGTCTGATAGCCCAGCGGAGTTCCAATGCTGCGGTTGTCGCCGAACATATGACCGCCGACGAATGCGTTGAACTTCGCCGACGGCGCGTAGTTCAGTTTTGCGTAGCCATTCCGCTGAATGACGCTCGACGGCACGTCGATCGCTCCGCGCTTCGCGGGATCGATCATGTTGTAACCGCCGCCCTCCTGATAGTCGCCGCTCACGCTCGCGGTGACGGCGCCGGCCACCGGCACGCCCGCCGAGAGGTAGCTGTGGCGCATGTCTCGGCTGCCGCCCTCGATCAGCATGCTCGCCGCGCCAGGCGCGAGCGGGCGGGAAAAGAACGAGATCACACCGCCCATGGCGCCATTTCCATACAGGCTCGACGTGCCGCCTTCGACGACTTCGACGCGGTCGAGCATGCCCTTCGGCACGCGCCCCCAGTCGATCCACTCGCCCCAAGCGTCATTTATCGGGAAGCCGTCGAAGAGCACGGCCGTACGACCCTCGTCCACGCCGCGAATCGAGACGATCTGCGCCGTTCCGCCGACGAGACTGCTCGTACGCGGAAGCTCGACGCCGGGAATCTCGCGCAACAGATCCTGCGACTCCCGCGCTGGGCTCGTCTCGATCTCCTGCGGCGTGAGCACGTTGACGGTCGTCGCGACCTGGCTCGCCAGAGTCGGCGTTCGCGTCGCGGTCGTGACGACGCTGGACAGCATCAACGAACCCTGCTCCAGCGTGAAGTTGACTGTCGTCTGCTGATTGGCGATGACGTTGACCGCCTGCCGCGCAGGCTTATAGCCGAGCGCCGTGACGACGATCTCGTAGCCGCCGGCCGGGATCCCGCGCAGCGTGTAAGCACCGCGATTGTCAGCGACTGCAACGCGCGGCGGCACCTCTATCGATACACGAGCGCCAATTACCGGGGACGTCGCGCTGCTGATCGTTCCGCTTACGCTGCCGCTCTGGCCCTGCGCGGCGCTCGAAGTCGTGACAAGTCCAAAGAGGAAAACTGACGCCGCTTTTGGAACGCGGCGGGAGGGACCGACGAGCATAAGCGCTGGGATGAGAGATTCGTTGGAGGATCCGCTCAAAACCTACGCGACGGCCATGCCTCTCGCTGCGCTGACCGCAGTTGGGACCCCGGCTCAGGCTCGGGCGATCGCCCTCGAGCTCGGCTCGTACCGCTGCGTCGCAAAGCCGACGATCAAGCCGACGATGCTGCCGGGTAACATGATCTGCCAGTAGTAGTTATGGTGGAGCGCGTTGCTGTTCATGATTGCGATCGGGAGCGCCAGTGCCGCACCGACCACCAATCCGAAAAGAATGCCCAACGGGAGTGAGCTCACCTTCTTCGCGAACCAGCCGATGAGGACGCCGGCTAAGAGTCCCTTGAACGTCGAGCCAATCACGATTCCGACGATCTGAGCCGACACTTCCGGCGACGACACGAGTGCCGATAGTCCGTCGAAGATTCCAAGGACGCCGCCGACGACGAGGCCAAATACGGGCTTGTTCATGATCGCTCCAGGTAGGGTTCATCGTCCTCTACAGCGATCCGACAGCACTTCTTTAAAATCGGGCGAAAACCAGGAGTGCGACGCGAACGACGAGATACGCAAGCACGAGCAGTATCGCCGTCCGATGACGCGCTCCGACGCGTCGGATTCGCTCGAGCAGTCCCTCGCGGTGCGCTGCCACTGGTAGGGCATCCAGATAATTCGCGATGTCCGCGGCCAGCGCCGACACCGATTGATAGCGCGCCGCTGGGTCGGTCGCCCGCGCTCGATCGCAAATCGCATGAAGGGCAGCCGGCACGTCCCGCCATGTAGGGCTCTGATCGCCGCCGGGATGATGGCGTGTGAGGACGAAGCAGAGAATTCCACCGAGTCCAAAGACGTCGACGCGCTCGTCCGACGCGCCGTGAAGCTGTTCGGGCGCCATGTAGCCCGGCGTCCCAGCGGCCGTGGCGTTCGCGCTGTCGGACGGATTCGGCGACAGCGCCGTCATATTGCGAGCTTTCGCCACTCCCCAGTCGAGCACGAGCACCTCGCCGAACGCGCCGAGCATCACGTTTTGCGGCTTGAGGTCGCGATGAATCACGCCGGCGGAATGTGCAAACGCCACCGCATCGCACACCTGAAGGAATGCGCGGAGGAGCTCCGAAAGCGGACGGTTCCCTCGTGCGTAGTCGTCGAAGCGCTCGCCACGAACGCGCTTCATTACATAGAACAGGCGGCCATCCAGCAGGGTCCCGACGTCGTGCACTGGCACGATCCCCGGATGCTCGAGCGAGGCGAGAATCCGTGCCTCACGAATGATCCGCGCGCACTCTTCCTCGCTTGGAACTGGCGTCCGTAGAACCTTGAGGGCAACGTCGCGGTCGAGCTCACGATCGTGGGCGAGATAGACAGCGCCCATCCCGCCCTCGCCAATGCGATCTCCGATCGCATAACGAGCAGGCGAGGCGGCCTCGGGCGCTTCGACGAGCGAGCGCAGGTGGCCGATCGCCGATTCAGAGAGCCGCGCCCGTCCGCTCGTCATAGCGGCGTCCCAAGCAACGCACTCGCTTCTTCGCGGAACTCGTCGTCACTGCCGGAGAGGTCGTGCAGTGTCTCGAGAACGGCCGCGCGAAAATCGCGACGCGTTGCCGCGAGCCAGTTCGTCACCTGCGTCGGTGGTATTCCGAACTCGCTCGCAAGCGCCGCGTACGTCGGTCGCTCGTCGGTCGACAGGTTCATGTCATAGCGCTCGAACAACGCGAGATGAACGTGTTTACCTTCGGCCTCGTAGCGGTCCCGCAATCCCGCAATCGCGGTGACGAGTACGCTCCTCACCCATTCGCGATGGAATACGGCGTCGGGATCGGCCGGGTCATTTCCCTCACCCGTTAGGCGCGTTTCGACGTCGGCGAGATCGATCGAGACAAATGACGCCGCACCGCCTCGCTTCAGGCGTCCGTCGGCCTGGAGGGCATTGATCACATACGAATCGACACATCGCCGAACGAAGGTGCGAAAGCGCGCGCGCTCCGGCTCGTAGCGGGCGAACAGATCTCGACGCAGCACTTCCACGAAGAATCCCTGCGTGAGATCCTCGGCGTCAGCAGGTTCCTGATGGTGCGTCAGCCGCACGTGCGCATAGATAGGAGCCCAGTACACCGCCGCGAGCGCGTCCTGTGCGCGAGCACGCGTATCCGCATCATGACTGCGGGCACGGCGAACGAGCGAGAGGTGCGTCGCGGGAAAGGAGGAAGACACACGACGAGAGTACGACTCCGCGGCAGGCGAAGTCAACGGAGAGTGCCTTGGCCCAGCCTGTGCCCTGCATCGCGTCCAATGGAGAATTCGATCAACCCCTCGTCGTCTCCGTCCGAGACCGCGGCTGAGGAGCTACGTGCCGGCGAGGCGACTCGCGGCGATCGGCGTGAAACGCCGCGACCGTATCGCCCGCGCAAGAAGACTCCACGCGAGCGGATGGTCTCGAGAGTGCGCGAGCTCGGTCCAGGATTGATCACCGGTGCCGCGGACGATGACCCGTCAGGCATCGCCACGTACTCGCAAGCGGGTGCGGCGTTCGGCTATGGCCTGCTGTGGACGGCCCTCATCAGTCTGCCATTGATGTCGGCGATCCAGCTGATGTGCGCGCGGATCGGCATCGTCGCGCGGAGCGGGCTGGCGGCGGTGCTGCGCGAACATTATCCGCGTTGGACGCTTTGGCTCGCATGCCTTTTACTCGTCGTTGGCAACACGATCAACATCGCCGCCGATCTCGGAGGTATGGCGGCGGCGGCGAAGCTCCTCACGGGCATCCCGGCCATCTGGTTCGTGCCCGCGTTCACGGCGTTGATTCTCGCACTGCTCGTTTTCGCGTCGTACGAGAAGATGACGCGAGTGCTGAAGTGGCTCACACTCGCGCTGTTCAGCTATGTGTTCGCCGCGCTGTTGTCGGGCGCCGACTGGTTGGCCGTGCTACGGGGCACGTTCCTGCCCCACATCGGTTTCTCGCGCAACTATCTCCTGACCTTCGTGGCGATCATGGGCACGACGATCTCGCCCTATCTCTTTTTCTGGCAGGCGGCGCAGAACGCGGAGCAGGACGCTCACATCATGCGCCGCATCGTTGGGCGTCCGCGGCGTGCCGTGCAGCGCGAGCTGCGCGCCGCCGCGCGGGACGTCAACGTCGGCATGCTGTTCTCGAATCTGATCATGTACTTCATCATTCTCACGGCTGGAGCCACTCTGCATCCCGCAGGCATTACGAACGTGCAGACCGCCGAGCAGGCCGCCACCGCGCTCCAGCCGCTGGCGGGGAGCGCCGCAACCCTGCTCTTCACACTCGGGCTAGTCGGGACGGGCATCCTCGGCGTTCCGGTGCTCGCCGGGTCTGCCGCGTACGCGATCGCCGAGGCGGCGGCGTGGCGCGCGGGAATGGATGAGAAAGTTCACAACGCGCGTCAGTTCTATGGAGTCATCGCGGTCGCGATGGGGGCGGGGATGCTACTCAACTTCTTCCACGCAAACGCGATCAAGCTTCTCATCGGATCGGCGGTGATCAACGGCCTCCTCGCGCCGCCGCTGATCGCGATCGTGCTGGTCGTGTGCAACAACGAGAAGGTGATGGGCACGCACAAGAACGGGCGGACGCTGAATATTCTTGGCGGCCTGGGCGTGCTGATGATGACGGCGGCTGCGGTGGGACTGCTTCTCTCCTGGTTCTAGCGATCGAGTCAAGGCATCACGCCCAACCTTTTCTCGAGCTCTTCACGGCGAGATCTCGAGACCGGCAGCCGCAAGCCGCTCTTCAACTGCACCTCGTAGTCCCCGCCCGCACCCCGCAGCAAGGTATCCACCAACTGCAGCCTAACGATAGCCGAGCGATGGATGCGCACGAAGTGCCGCGGATCGAGCCGATCTTCCAACGTGTGCATCGTTTCGCGGATGAGATGCGTTTTGTCGCCGGTGTGGAGCTCCGCGTATGGACCGTCGGCGGTGATGTAATCGATCTGTTCTACGGGAACGACGCGCACCTTGCCTCGCATCTCGACGGCGATGCGCTCGAGATAGCCCGCTGAATCCGGCGCCATGCGCGACGCCGCTGCGTCATGCGAGCCCTGTTGCAGCACCGCGAGCAGCTGTTCGCGAAGCTTTCCCATCTCGCGCAGCTCGATCAACTGCCGGGCACGACGGAACGCCTGCTCGAACCGCTCGTCGTCGAAAGGCTTTACCAGGTAATCGAGCGCGGCGAGCTCGAAGGCGCGAAGCGCGTACTGATCGAATGCGGTAACGAAGATCGTTGCGGGCATCTTCTCGGCGCCGATCTCGCGCACGACGTCGAGTCCGGTTTTGCCGGGCATCTGCACATCGAGAAAGACGAGGTCCGGTGTCTTGCTGCGAATTGCCTCCACCGCGGTCGAACCGTTGTCCGCGGTGCCGATGACGTCGACACCGGGCTCGTGCGCGAGCAGATCGGTAATGCGCTCGCGTGCCAGGAGCTCGTCGTCGACGACGAGTACGCGAATTGGCGCGTTAGGCACGGTGTGCGTTAGGCAATCGAAACCACGGCCGACGTCAGCAGATCGGCGCGCGTATGAAATGGCAAACGAATCTCGGCGATCGTCACTGGGCCCTCGGTTCGATCTTCTGCGCGCAGGTCGAAGCTCTGGTCGTCGCCATACAGATGTGACAGGCGCGCGCGCGTGTTGCGTACGCCGACGCCAGTGCCGGATAGACTAGCCGTTCCTACCTCCCCAAGTGGCGCGTTGTTCTCGACGCACAGCACGAGCTGGCTTCCGTCGATGCGACCGCGGAGCACGATACGCCCGATCCCTTCGATTCTGGCAACACCATGCTTGACCGCGTTTTCCACGACGGGCTGAAGAACGAGATTGGGAACGAGCGCGTCCATCGCGCGCTCCTGAACGTCGGTAGTGACCTGGAGACGCCCCTGGAATCGCACTTCCATGATTTCCAAATATCGGCGGAGAAGCTCGAGCTCCTGTCGAAGCGGTACTTCCTGGTCGCCAGGGCCCTCGATCGTGTGACGCAACAGCTCGCTCAAGCGCGAGATCATGCGCCGAACGCCCCGCGGGTCGCGCTCGACGAGCGACGAAATCGCGTGCAGCGTGTTGAAGAGGAAGTGCGGATCGAGCTGCATGCGGAGCGCGTCGAGGCGCGCCTCGGCGAGCTGAGCGCGCAGTTGTGCAGCCACGCGAAGCGACTCCTCGCGCTGCCGTCGGTAGCGCAGCGAATATGCCCGAGCGAGCCCGGCCGCGAGAACGCCAAGATAGATAATGAAGTCGTTGAGGTACCACGGGCGAAGCCACAGGTATCCTGGAGGACCGCCACCACGACCTCGGCGCGGCGGGAATGGCATCAATGCGCTCCGCACCTCATCCCCGATCATGCCTAACGCGACGGCGATCGCGAACCCGACTGCGATGAGGATGAGCGCTCCGACGACACGATGCCGATGGTCGGCGAGGAACCGTGCGCTCAGCCAGAACACGAGCGGCGTGAGGAGCGCCCACGAATACGCTGACAGAAACGCAAGCGCGATGGGTGCCGATGCATTCGTGAACTGAAAACCGAGTTGCCGCGGATCGAGCAGGCGGTTCGCAAAGGTCAGCGCCGCCATGAAGGTCCAGAACGCCACGATCAGCACCAGTTCCCGCCGGCTCAGCCGGAAGGGCGGACTGGACAGGTCAGCGGCCCCTGCCTTCGTACTCGTTTCGAGTTCGCTAATCGTGCTCACGGTCACCCGGCATCTCCGACGTGTGGAAGCATACGCGAGGCCGCCGTCTGACGCCAAACCATTCATGACGCCGGAATGCCATTCATGACATCGGCGTGCAAGTCGTTGCAAACCGGGCATTTACGTCATCGAAAAGCATTATAATCATCCTCGACGCGATAGGTCCTCGAGTGAGGGCCAGCGTGCATGACCGAGCGGCTGAGGCCGCAGAACCGAGAGGATGAGCTATATGAAGAAATCGAGAATCGCAGCGGCAGCAGCCGTCGTCGTGCTCGCTGCCAGTAGCGTGGCGATGTACCGCCGGGCCGATGCGGGTCAAGTCTCGCCCTACCGGTTCGCGGCGGTTACACGAGGCAACCTGCAGGCGACCGTCTCCGCGACCGGTGCGCTCAGCGCCGTGACGACGGTGCAGGTCGGTACGCAGGTCAGCGGCCAGATCTCGGCGCTCTACGCCGATTTCAATCAGAAGGTAAAGAAGGGTCAGTTGCTGGCCCGCATCGATCCGACGCTGCAGCAGCAAGCGGTGCAGGACGCGCAAGCCGGCGTTGAGAAAGCGCAGTCACAATACACGACGGCCGAGCAGGAATACGGGCGTGAGAAAACTCTCTACGACTCGAAGGTCATTACCGCGACCGAGTTCGGAACGGCGCAGTCCAACTACGACGTTGGAAAGGCCGATCTGAAATCGGCGCAAATCGCGCTCGATAAGGCGAAGCAGAACCTCGCGTACACGAACATCTACGCGCCGATCGACGGCGTGATCGTGGCGCGCACGGTCGACGTCGGTCAGACGGTGGCGGCGAGCCTCTCGGCTCCCGAGCTGTTCCTGATCGCCAACAACCTGTCGCAGATGCAGATCCTCGCGAACGTCGACGAGAGTGACATCGGTCAGATCGCAGTTGGTCAGCCGGTGACGTTCACGGTGCAGGCGTATCCGAACCGGAGTTTCACGGGCACGGTGCAGCAGGTGCGGTTGCAGTCGACGACGCAGGACAACGTCGTGAACTACACGACGGTGATCTCCTGCTCGAACAGCGACGGCAAGCTGCTGCCAGGCATGACGGCGACGGTGCAGTTCCTGACGGGCTCGGCGACGAACGCCTTGCTCGTGCCGAACGCGGCGCTGCGTTTCCGCGCGACGCCGGAGATGATGGCAGAGGCGGGCATCAAGACGAGAAGCGCGACCTCCGGTAAGGGCGCGACCGCCAGCGGCGCAACTGCCAGCGGCGCGACTGCAAGCAGCCCGGCTAGCACCAGCGCGACGACGAACGGTGCAGCAGCGGCGAACGGTGGTCAGAGGTTCGGCGCCAACGGTGCTCGGAGTGGCAGCGGCACGCGGCCGAGTGGCGGGATGCTGTGGTATCTCGACAAGACCGGCAAGCTCGCGGTTGCACGTGTGAAGACCGGTCTCACCGACGGTCAAACGACGGAGATCATTCCGCGCGACAGCACGGCGACGATTCAGCCAGGACTGCAAGTGATCACCGCTACGACCGCGGCGACGACGACCAGCTCGAGCACGAGCTCGGCGAATCCGCTCCAGCCGCAAGGCGGCGGCCGCCGCGGGCCAGGAGGGTTCTAACATGTCTAGCGAGATCAACACCGACACGCCGGTCATCGACATCCAAGGCGTGCAGAAGATCTACAAAACGGGATCGAACGAGGTCGCCGCGCTCAAGGGCATCGACCTCACCGTTAGGCAGGGCGAGCTCGTGGCGATCATGGGCTCGTCCGGCTCGGGAAAGTCGACGCTGATGAATATCCTCGGGTGCCTCGACGTCCCAACCCAGGGCGTGTATGCCCTCGACGGAATTCGAGTGGAGGGACTCAGCAAGAATCAGCTCGCCGATATCCGGAATCAAAAGCTCGGCTTTGTCTTTCAGGGCTTCAACCTGCTCGCGCGGACGACGGCGATCGACAACGTCGAGCTGCCGCTGCTCTACGATCGCACGGGCAAGAAAGTGAACACGAAAGAGATGGCGAAGCACGCGCTCGAGCGTGTCGGCCTTGGCGACCGCCTCGAGCACCAGCCGAGCGAGTTGTCCGGTGGTCAGCAGCAGCGCGTCGCAATCGCGCGAGCGCTCGTCACCGAGCCGCGGTTACTGCTCGCCGACGAGCCGACGGGAAATCTCGACAGCCGTACATCGGTTGAAGTGATGGCGTTGTTCCAGGAACTGAACGCGCAGGGGATCACGATTCTCATCGTGACGCACGAGCCCGACGTCGCGCAGTACGCGACACGGATCGTGGAAGTTCGTGACGGACGCATTCGTCGCGATCATCCCGTCGAGCTGCGGCGCAACGCCGCGGCTGACCTGCGCAACCTCGACGCCGACGTCGTCATCGACGTGCAGGCGGAGCGCGCGGAGGAGGAGGCAGCATGAAACAGCAAACGCTATTCAAGCTGGCATCGCAGAGCATCCTCAAGAACAAGATGCGGACGCTCCTGACGATGCTTGGCATCGTGATCGGTGTCGGAGCCGTGATCGTGATGGTCGCGATCGGGAACGGCGCCCAAGCCCGAATTCAGGATCAGATCAAGAGCTTAGGAACAAATGTGATCATGATCATGCCGGGCTCGACGCAGCAGGGCGGCGCGAGCCAGGGCGCGGGCACGTTCAACCGCCTAACGGTCGCCGACGCCGAAAAGGTCAAGAAGGACGCGACGCTGTTGTCGGCGGTCTCGCCGGTAATTCAGACGCGCACGCAGGCAATTGCCGGGGGCGCCAACTGGCGCACGCAGATCAATGGCGTGTCAACGGACTATCTGACGATCCGTGACTGGGGCGTCGGCAGCGGTACGCTCTTCAGCGACAACGACGTGAAGTCGATGCGCAAGGTAGCCGTGCTTGGCGCGACGGTCGCGCAGAATCTGTTCCCCGGGACTGATCCGGTCGGCGCGCAGATTCAGCTCGGCCACGTGCCGTTCCAGGTGATCGGCGTGCTCTCGACAAAGGGCCAGAACGCTGCCGGCAACGACCAGGACGACGTCGTCCTCATTCCGTATACGACGGCGCAGGCTCGGTTGAGCGGCTTCGTTAGGCTCGGCCAGATCCTGGGGAGCACGGCCTCGCCAAACGATATCTCGGCGGCTCAGGACGAAATTCGCGGCATCATGCGCGAGTCGCACAAGCTGGGCGATTACGCGGACGACGACTTCACGATTCGCAACCAGAATGAGCTCGCCGACGCCGCGTCGTCGACGACGAAAGTCATGACGTACCTGTTGGCGGCGATCGCATCCGTGTCGCTGGTGGTCGGTGGTATCGGCATCATGAACATCATGCTCGTTTCGGTGACGGAGCGTACGCGAGAGATCGGCATTCGTATGGCGATCGGCGCGCGGGGCTCGGACGTTCTCACCCAGTTCCTGGTCGAGAGCATCGTCATGAGCGTCGCCGGCGGCATCATCGGGCTGCTCGTTGGCTTCGGTGGCGCGGCGCTGCTCGGACACCTCACGGGTTGGAGCACGTCGACGCCGCCCGTTGCGGTCGCGATCGCGGTCGGCTTCTCGGCGGCGGTCGGCATGTTCTTCGGTTATTACCCGGCTCGTAAGGCAGCGGCATTGAATCCGATTCAGGCCTTACGCTACGAATAAAGGGAGATTTGCAATGCTATCATCTCATTCTCGCATTCGAACGGTGCTGGGTGCCGTCGTCGGTATCGTCGCGCTGGGCGCGACGACCCTCGGCGCGCAGCAGCCGGCACCCGGTGCGCCGCCGCCGACGGTCGTGACCTTCGATCAAGCGCTCAAGCTGGCGCTCACCCAGAACGTCGGCATCAAACAGGCACAGAACGCGGCCGCGCTGAACAGCACGAACGTCACCCAGCAGAAGCTCGCGTTCCTGCCGAGCCTCAGCGTCAGCGCGAATACGGGCCAGACGTACGGCAATGCCTTCAACACGACCGACGGAACGCTCGCGAGCACCACGACGAACACGCTCAACGCGGGAATTTCGTCGAGCGTGACGCTCTTCGACGGCATGAAGAACGTCGCGAATCTCAAGAGCGCACAGCTCGGAGAGAGCGCAGGCGAGCAGGACCTCACGCGCGCCAAGCAGACGGCGGTCTTCACCGTTGCGTCGAACTATCTCGCGCTCGTGACGCAGCAGCAGCAACTCGACGTCCAGCAGCAGAATCTCACGGCACAGGAGGCACTCGAGAATCAGATCAGTCAGTTCGTGAAAGCAGGCTCACGGCCGATCTCCGATCTGTATCAGCAGCAGGCGATCGTAGCGAGTGCGCGCGCAGCCGTTGTGTCCGCGCAGAATGCCGTGGAGTTGGCGAAGGTGGACGCGATCCAGACGCTGCAGCTCGACCCTCGCGGCAACTACGATTTCCAGGCGCCTTCGCTTCCGGATACCGCGGCAACGAATGTGAACTTCAATCTCGATTCGCTTCTCGATCGCGCGTTCGCGCAACGGCCGGATCTCGCGGCCGATGCCTCACGAGTCAATGCGGCGCAGCAGGAGATCAAGGCGGCAAACGCCAGCAAGTATCCCACGATCTCGCTCACGGGCGGCTACAACAGCGGCGTGACGAGCGCGAACGACGCCGCCTTTCTCGATCAGCTGAATCAGCGGCGAGGAGGTTCCATTGGCATTGGCATCTCGATCCCGCTCTTCGATCGTGGCGCCACACAAGCCGCCACCGAGCGGGCGCAGATCTCGGCCGACAACGCGAATCTTGCTCTCGCCACCCAGCGGCAGCAGGTCGCGCTCGAGGTGAGGCGAGCATATCTGGATTATGACGCGGCGCGTCAGCAACTGGCCGCGGCCGATGCCCAACAGAAGGCAGCGACCCTCGCTGTGGCAACCACGCAGCAGCGGTACCAGGTGGGCGCGGCGACCCTCGTCGAGGTGACGCAGGCGCGCGCAACCCAGGTGCAGGCGCAGAGTGCGCTCATCACCGCGCGCAACAACCTGGTGTTCCAGCAGTCGTTGATGTCGTACTACACGGGAGAATTGAATCCGGCGAATGCCGTCATCGGCGGCTGAACACGCACGCAGGAGACAAGTGACACGGTGGCGAGTGGCGAGTGCCAAAGGTGGCGCCCGTTACTCGCCACTCGCCATTCCCATGGCTCGATTCTTTCTTACTCGGCCCTGCGCGCCGTTTCGCCAGGCGCGGACATTCAGCGTGCCGTTCCGGTCTCGATGGGACCGGCGCGGTACCTTGCCGTGCAAACCAGGTGACGATGATGGGACACGCGCCCACAGTGCTGCTCGTGGAAGACAACGACGACAATCTTCGGATTTACTCCACCATTCTCGGGTACGCGGGCTACCACGTCCTCGAGGCAACTGATGGGGAGGCGGGTCTTGCCACTGCGCGCAGCGGGCAGCCGGATCTGATCCTGATGGATGTATCAATTCCCAAGATCGACGGCTGGGAAGTTACGCGGATACTCAAGGCCGATCCGGCTACGTCGTCGATTCCGATTGTCGCACTCACGGCGCACGCCCTGGCAAGCGATCGGGAGCGTGCCAACGAGATCGGCTTCGACGGATACATCTCGAAGCCGGCCGAGCCTCGCTTGGTTCTAGCCGAAGTGGAGCGCCGGCTGGGCAAAGCCTCGGCGCCCCAGGGACTGCGAGCGCCCTGATCGCTGACGGAGCGCCGCATTGCGTTATGCATCTCGTCATGCAGATCGCGCGGTATAATCGTCCGATGGGGTATCAGTCAATTTTCTTAAGTCATTAGGTATCATGGTGTTAAATCCATCGGTACCGTCAGGCCCATGCGTTGCTTTTGTGGGGTGCGTTACACGCTCGTCCCTTCTCGGAGTGAGCGTGCTCGAACGAAACTCCACTTCCCCCAGGGTAACTCCATGACCAACCTGCTTCGTGCTCGCAAGGGCTTTACGCTCATCGAGCTCCTGATCGTGGTCGTGATCATCGGCATCTTGGCCGCGATTGCGATTCCGAAGTTCGCGAACACCAAGAACAAGGCGTACGTCACGGCGATGAAGTCGGACCTGCGCAACCTCGTGACGGCTGAGGAAGCGTTCTTCTCCGATTCGACGTATTACACGACCGCGACGACGCTCGTTGCGCGTAACGGGTTCAAGAACTCGTCTGGTGTCGGCGTCCCAGGCGTGACCCCCGGGCCGGGCTACTGGTCGGCGACGGTTACGCACAGTCAGCTTTCTGGTTCGACCTGCGGTATCGGCGTGAA
>DASXKV010000059.1 GCA_036496605.1 Gemmatimonadaceae bacterium
ACTGAGTGGTGAACGGCTGAAAGGCGCGAAGTGCCGGACAGCGCGAAGTGCCGGACAGCGCGAAGTGCCGGACAGCGCGAAGTGCCGGACAGCGCGAAGTGCCGGACAGCGCGAAGTGCCGGACAGCGCGAAGTGCCGGACAGCGCGAAGTGCCGGGAGGCGCGAAGTGCCGAAAGGGGGCGCAGTGTGGAAATGCGTACGTCTGCAAGCAATTCATGATGCGCCCAGCGCCATGTGCGGCAGTTTGTCGCCATGGCAAAAAAGCATCGCGATCTCAATGTCCTGGACGCGGCGGAGCAATTTTCTGCTGATGTCACTCGACTCTCGGACCGAACGAAGCGGCTTCTTCATCGACAACAGCTGCTCAAGGCCGCGCAATCGGTGAGCGCCAACATTGGTGAGGGCTTTGGCCGCGCGACGCTCCCCGACCGCCACAATCGTTTGGCAATCGCCCGTGGTGAAGCCGAGGAAGCCATTAAGCATCTCCGCGCAAACCTGCGGGGCAAGCGGATCACGAGCGCCGATTACCGGCCTCTTCATAACCGTGCGGTCACGATTGTGAAGATGCTGAACGGTTTGATGGCCTAAGGCGCTGATCGCGCTTCGCGCTGTCCGGCACTTCGCGCTGTCCGGCACTTCGCGCTGTCCGGCACTTCGCGCTGTCCGGCACTTCGCGCCTTCACTGCTGGACTCCTTGAGCCTTCCGACGGTTGCGGTGAGAATTCGTCGCATGAGAAGAGCTATCCGACGGATAGGCGTGTTGCTGCTGTTCCCCGCTTCGATGCTGCCGGCGGTCCTCGAGGGTCAGTCAGTTCCTCCCGCGGCGCAGAATCCGTCGCCGATGGTTGAGCACACGCGGGCGCATGAGCGGCTCAGCGCTTCTCTGGAGCGCGACATCGGCGGTGTGCGGCGCACGTTCACAGGCCCGTTGGGGAAGCCGGTCGAAGTGTGGATACCCGAGGGCATTGGTCAGCGCGATGAGGTTAGCCTCGTCATGCATTTTCTCGGAGCGGCGTGGCTGCCGGAGTATGCTGTCTCCCGGCTGAAGACTAAGACGGTTGCGGCAGTGGTCAACATCGGCGCGGGATCCGGCATTTACGATCGCTCCTTCTCCGATCCAGCGGCCTTCGACTCGTTGCTCGCCAATGTGACGCGCGAGACATCGGCGGTGCTCGGCCGCGTCGTGACGTTCCGACGCGTGACCCTTTCCGGCTTCAGCGCAGGCCACGGCGCGATTCGCGCAATCCTTCGCGATTCGCAACATTTCGCTCGTGTGGACGCCGTGCTGCTCCTCGACGGGATGCACACGTCGTATGTGCCGGACGGCGTCGTGGTCGAGAAGGGTGGGACGCTCGACCCGAAGAATCTCGAGGCGTTCGTACGTTTTGCGCAGGCCGCAATGCGCGGCGAGAAGCGATTCCTCGTGACGCACTCCGAAATTTTTCCGGGCACGTTCGCCAGCACGACCGAGACGGCGGACTATCTGCTGAACGCGCTCGGGCTGCACCGCACCGCGGTATTACAGTGGGGACCTCGGGGCATGCAACAGCTCAGCGAGGCGCACGCGGGCCACTTCGAGTTGCTCGGATTCGCTGGCAATTCGGCGCCGGATCACATCGACCAGTTTCAGGGCATGCCGGAGTTCCTCGAGCGGTTACTGCAGCCATCGTCGAGCTCGGGCATCGTTATGCGCCCGCTTCTGAACCCCAGTTCGCGGAGACCTTAGCGACCGATCATCAAGATCGTAAACGATCCCGGGATTGCCGGTGGAAAACCACCGCGGCCTCCGCCCGCGGGCGGAGGCGGAGCCGGACCGCGCTCCTGGCTCATCGTGAAAATGTGCCCGGTCTTGGGATCGAACGTGATCGTTCGCGATCCGGCCATCGTCGGCAAATTCTCCTCGACGACGAAGCTCCGCGGCGAGGTCTCCTTCACGACGGTGAGTGTGCCGCCACCGGTACTGAACGCTTCCATCGTCGATGGATTGAACACCATCCCATCGGATCCGCCCGCGAGCGGCAACGTCGCGAGCACGGTCCCGTCGTTCGCGTTGAGCATCGTCATCGTCGGCGGCACGCCCGGGGTGGCGGCCGGCGGACCACCGCGGCCGGGAGCGCGCGGGCCGCCGGAGCAGGCGGCGAACAGCACATGGTTCTTGTCGTCGAGCGCCAGACCGTTGCAGCCACCCTTGTCGCGGAAGGGGAAGTGCTCGATCGCCTTCATCGCCTTCGCGTCGACGACCGTCACGCTGGCCGTGTCCTGAATGATGACGTACAACTTGCCATGCCCGTCGGAGACGGCTTGCTCCGGTGGTCCGCCGAGGTCCACGCGGCCCAACACCGTACCGTCGCGCGAATCGATCACCATCGCATCCTTGGTGGGATGGCTGAAGATGTAGACGCGCTCGTTGAACGGGTCGAAGAGAATGCCGTCGGGACCGAAGCCGCTGTCGATCGGAATACGCTTCAGCACCGTGAGCGTTTTCGTATCGAACATCGTGATCTCTGGCCGGCTGCTCGAGAACCCGTGGCCTGACTTGGGATCGACGACCGCGCCGTTGCCGCCGGATTCCATCACCGCGCCGACTGAATCGAGATTGTCGAGATTGTAGACCATGATCCGGCCCGGCCCGGAGGGCCGTGCGGGAGTGCTGTCGGTCGCGCGGGCCCCGGGCGTGCCGCCGCGCGGGATGTACAAACGGCGTCCGACGGGGTCGGCGAATAAATAGTCCCACCCACCTTCGCCGCCGACACGATCGGCTTTCAAGACTTTATATGGAGCGCTGGTCGAAGGCTCTTGCGCGGCGAGGGCCGGCGTGAGGAATACGACACAGGCGAGGACGAGACGTTTCATGGCGGCTCCGAGAAGTGTTCCGACGCCGACGCGAGGCCGGTAAGCGGCGGTCGCTGCGACCCGATACTGGCTGGCTCGCCGTGGCGTGTCAATCGGGGCCGGAACTCTCACGCGGTCGAACCACTCCATCATTCATGCCTGATCGTCGCTGAACTAACGAACGGTATCCACGGGGAGCCCTGATGCTACTCGAGATGAGAGGGACAACGAGGATCGATGCCGACCGTTAGGCATTGACGCCGACTGCGGCCGAGGCGACGATTACCGCCCCTCGTCCAAGCGAGCCACCAATGCGCGTTCCGATCCATACGCTCTGCTCGTCGCGCTCGAGACTGCTCATCATACTGGCCGGTGCGTCGGCACTGACGGCCGTCGCGGTGATGCAGCCGCCGCTCGCCGCGCAGACCATGCAATCTGCCGCGCCCGTCTCCGCATCGCGCATGGCCGACGACCCAGACGTGATGGGCGCCGAGCGATTGTTCTCGGCGTGGATCGAAGGCCAGATCGCCTATCGCGGATTGCCGGGAATCGCCGTCGGCGTCGTGAGCGACCAGGATCTCGTGTGGACGAAGGGCTTCGGCTATGCCGACGTCAACGCCAAAGTGCCGATGACGGCAATCACCAAGTTCCGCATGGCATCGCACAGCAAGCTGTTCGCCGCGACCGCGATCATGCAGCTGCGTGAGGAGGGCAAGCTTCGTCTCGATGATCCCGTGGTGACGTACCTGCCCTGGTTCAAGGCGAAGCGTGCCGGCGATGACGATGGCACGATCACGATCGAGCAGCTCCTCTCGCACAGCTCGGGAATGCAACGCGAAGCGGGCGATCACTGGACGTCGTACGAGTTTCCGACCAGCGACGAGCTGCGGCAACTCTATCCCGAACGTCAAGCGCCCTTCGCGCCGTCGGTGCGATGGAAGTACTCGAATCTGGCGTACGCCATCGTGGGGATGCTGACCGAGCAGGTGACAGGCAAACGCTGGGCCGACTATGTCGACTTGAACATCTTCAAACCGCTGGGGATGAACGCGTCGAGCGTGGACAAGAATGTGCCGGGGCTCGCCGTGCCATATGGGCGCCGCATGCCGGACGGTACGCGCGAGGTCCTGCCGTTCGTCGACGCGCGCGGGATGGCGTCGGCGACGGGCGTGACGTCGAACGTCGAGGACATGGCAAAGTTCGTCTCGGCCCAGTTCCGGCGCGGCCCGCGCGGCGGCAATCACATTCTGAGTACGGCATCGCTGCGCGAGATGCACCGTGTCCGGTCGGTGGAAGAGAACTGGACGTCCGGGACGGGACTCGGGTTCGACATCAATCGCATCGACGGGCGAACCTACGTGGGGCACGGCGGCGGCTACCCGGGAAACACGACCCAGACGCTCATTCAGCTCGACGACAAGATCGGCGTCATCGTGCTGACGAACACGAACGACTCGAATCCGTTCGACATCGCGCGTGAGCTGATGATGACCGTGGGCAAGGCGGTCGCGAAGTCCGCGGTGCCGGTGACCCTCGCTTCTGCGTGGAATCCGAGCTGGGCGCGCTTTGCCGGACTCTATCGCGGGCGGGGTGGTGATTCACAGGTGGTGCTGCTCAACAATCGCCTCGTGCTCATCACGCCTAACGCGGCGAACGTCGACAATCCGATCACCCTGGAGCCGCTGGGTGACGGCCGCTTCCGCTACGTCGCTCCGACGGGCGGTGGCGTCGTGGGCGAAGTGGTGCGGTTCGTCGAGCAACCCGGGCGGCCAATGCGAATGTACTCAGGCGACAGTTGGATAGACCG
>DASXKV010000060.1 GCA_036496605.1 Gemmatimonadaceae bacterium
ATCGCAGCGGACGATCTCGTCCGCCAAGCAACCATCAGGGCTGATTGCACGGGAAAAAACGCCCACGCAATCCGCACGGACGAAGTCCGCCCTTGACAATCGCTCTCATAGAACCGCTGACACGGCCCTGAAACCGCTGACCGGCTCCGTGTGCAGAGACAGCTCCGCGCCCAGTGATGTTCTGAATTTGTGAATGCGTCAGGAGGTTCCCTGACGGTTGGAGGCTTCTCGAGGCATTAGCGGGCGAGCTCCGTCTGTCTCACTTCACCGTGACTGTACCGCTCATCGCTGCCCCGTGGATGGTGCAGTGGTACGAATAGGTCCCCGCAGCGCTGAAGTGCCTCGAGTACGTTCCCGTCGCTTGCGTCGGCGAGGCGATCCCGTCATCGAAGGTGACGTTGTGGCTGCTGCTCCCGGCCCACGTCCACGTGACTGCGCCGACGGCGACGGTCGTTGCGGCCGGGGAGAAATAATTATCGCTGACCGTCACATCGTTGCCCGTGCCAGACCCGTTTGTGCGCGAGCCGCCGGGGCCGGTGTTTCCTGAGCTACCGCTTCCGCAGCTCGCGTCGCCCAACAAAAACATCGCGCCAATGGCAATCGACAAAGAACGCACCGCAACGACCCCTGCGAGAGGATTCACTAACCTCTGCGGAACGCGCCAGGAGTCAACATGGCCCGATGCGTCATCACCTGCGCCGGAGGAGCGATGCGCTCCTCCGGCGGAGGCACGGCGTCGCCTCGATCAGTCGTCCTGGTCTCGCTGGCCCATGAAGACGATGCGGTAGATCCGCCCGCCCTGGTCGTCAGAGACGTAGAGTGATCCGTCGGGTCCTTGTGTCACGCCGACAGGCCGATGCTTCGCGGTGGCCGGAAGCGGACCGGTCGAACCCGCAAAGCCGTCGGCGAACGTCTCGGCGGGCCACGACGCCGTGCCGGTACGCGCAAACGGGACGAACTGCACCTGGCAGCCCTCGTTAGGCGGCGGTGCTCGATTGAAACCGCCGTCGAACGCGATGAATGCACCACCGCGATAGCGCGCCGGGAACTGATCACCGGTGTAGAAGAGCATACCATCCGGTGACCAGTGCGCGCCGAACGTCGCGAGTGGCTGATTATAACTTGCGCAATCGATTCCCTGGGGACCACGCACGCGCTGTCCGTCGCCGCCATATTCGGGCGCCAGCACTTTCTTGTGCTCGGTAATGGCGTCGAAGTAACAGTACGGCCAGCCATTGTTGCTGCCTCGTGTCACGCGCGCCATCTCCTCCGCCGGGAGGTTTGCCCCCTGATCTTGCGTGTAGAACTGGGGCCAGTTCTCGAAGAGCATGTCCCTGCCCTGCTGCACGGTGTAGAGCTCACCATTGGAGGGGCCGATCGCCAGCGCGACCAGATTACGATATCCGGTCGGTAGTGCGTTCCAGACGACTCCGTCTGATTCGTGCCGCGCGCGTCGAAGAGCCAGACGCTCGCGCGAATCGGCAGTTCCGGACACGGAAACACACCGGGCGATTGGAGCGCACGGTTCGCGACCTGGCAGGAGTTCGAGGCCGAGCCGATGTTGAGGAAGAGCTGTCGGTGGTCTCGTAGAACGATCGTCTTGCTGATGTGGTCACCCGTGTTCGGCAGACCCATCGCGACGACCTCGGGATTGTCGATTGGCGTTAGGCGGCCCGCCGGCAATTGGAAGCGCAGCACGCGATCGTTCGCGCCGAAGAAGAGACGGCCGTTGTCCCAGGCGATGCCGCTCCCGCCCAGCCCGGGACTCAATTGCGATTGTTCGTCCGCGTGACCATCGCCGTCGCGGCCGGTACGCTCGACGGCCCGGTTGGCCGCTCGGTGCACGCTCCAATCAGAGCGAGCAGAATGAGGGTGACGCGAATCACGTACGAGTGCGACTGCATGATTTCCTCCCAGCAGACTCGTGAGCCGCGGCCGCCTTGCGAGCGGGCATGCTTCCCTGCGGCCCTTCCGCAGCGGAGGAATGCGCGGCGGCCCACGAATCCAGGGACGAGCGATTTGATTCACCTATCGTGACGCTGACACGAGACGTTGCAAGCTCGGGCGTGCGACGCGTCCAACGTCGTTAGGCAAGAGGCAACCGCGAGCGAAGAAGTGCACGCTATTTCCGAGTGCGTCGCGTGCCGCGCACAAACTCGGCAAGGTCGCGGTCGAGCCGCTGTGGAGCATCGAGCTGCACCGCGTGACCGACGCCGTCGTACACGAGCAGCTTCGCACCAGGGACTGTCGCGGCGATGTGGCTCGCCGCGCTGACCCGCACCACACGGTCGGCACTACCGTGAATGACGAGCGTGGGCACGCGGATGGCCGCGAGCACGTCGTCGTTGTCGAGCACGCGATTGAACATCGCGGCCCGAACCGCCGGCGGCACCATCATCGCGCTTCCGTACGATCGCTCCCACAACTCGCCGCGCAGCGGATTGGCGAACAGCCGGGTGAGCGCGCGTGTCCCGTCGATACTCTTTTGCACGTCTGGGGAGAGTGCGTCTCCGAACACCGCCAGCACGTCGTCGGTGAGATAACCCGTCGCTTCCGGTGTGCCGTTCTTCGTGACGGCAGCGAGGAACACAACTCCGCCGATCGCCGCGTCGCCGTAGCGACGGAGGTAGTCCGAGATCACGTAGCCGCCGTACGACCAGCCGACCAGTACGGGACGTTCGAGGTGCCTTTCGCGAATCAGCGCGTCCAAGTCATCCGCCCACAGCGTTCCATCGGTATACTTGGCGGCTTCCAGGGGCTTGTCGGACGCGCCATGCCCCCGAAGATCGTACATCACCAGTCGAAACTCCGTGGCCAGCGGACCGGCGAGCTGACGCTCCCATGACAAGTAACTTCCGGTGAAGCCGTGGATGAACACGATGGATGGTCCGCCGGCGTTGCCTCCCTCGTAGAAGCTGAGATTCAGTCCACCTCCGCCGGCGATCGTCCCGGATATCAGCGCCGGCAGCAACGGAAGCTCGGCGTCGGCGGATGCGGACGGCGGTCCGTCGGCCACAGTGTCGACCAGCTCACCGTCGCGACACGCGAACGAGAAGAGCAGCGGGATCAGGAAATGGTGGTAGCGGGTCCGCGAGCGGCGGCTGTTCATAATCACCTCTGAGGTTCGAGAGGCGCGATCGAGTGGCGCCTTGCCGCGGAATGTCGAACGGCTCACGGCGGATCGAATCGGATGAATCATCCGATGCGTGGCGTCGGCGATGAGGCTATACTCTCACCGCACAGATCGCCCGGATGTGGTGTCGCACCCATGGACCTCGCGCTGCGGCAGGTGGATCTCGCGCGACTCGAGCACGCGCTGACGACGATCCTGTCACCGCTGGCGCACGAGCGCTGCGACGACTGGCGACTCGCCGTCGAGTCGTCGGTCGCTGAGTTGCTCGACGGCGATCACGTCGTCTTTGGCATCCCTCGCGCCGGGCTCGCGATGCATGTCCACTCGACGAACGTGGCGGCGCGGCCGCAGCTCGCGATCCAGACTCTCTTCGGACAGCTACCGGACCTGCCGGCGGATCCGTGGCTACAGGAGGCCGAGCGCGAGCGGCTGCGCTCAGGTGCCGAGGTGTGGAGCAGGCTGCGTGCGTTCTGGCGGGCCGCCGCCGGCCGGCCGGCGGCATTGAAGGGCTCGCCCTTCCTCGGCGAAGTCCTCACTCCCGGTCGCATCCAAGACAGCGAGAACATCGATTGGTCCGTAGCTGGTGGGCACGTCGCGTTGTGCGTCTCGTACAGCAACGCGGAGTCGTCAGTGCGGTCGCGGCGCTCGAGCCCGAGAGGAACGGCGGGCGCGTTGCTCCGCCTGCTGCTTCCCGCGCTCAAGGCCGGAGTGAGCATGCGGCTCGCGCAGGATCAGGAGGTCGCGTCGGCGCCGAGCCTCGCGCGTCTCGGTCTCACCCGGCGCGAGGCGCAGGTGGCGCGCCTTCTCGCGCGGCGCGCCACGAACCGGGAGATCGCCGAGCAGCTTGGGATGAGTCCGCACACGGTGCGGCATCACGTGGAGAATGTCTTCGCGAAGCTCGGTGTGCATTCGCGCCGAGCTATCACATTCCTGTCATCCTGACCGCGCGAAGGATTTACTTGAGCTTGTTATTGGCAGGCTTGACAACGAACTCGCCGTCAGTTCCCCAGTAGCGGCTTCACGAGAGCAAGGAGAGCGTCGATCTCGAACGGCTTTCTGAGACGGCCGTGCGCGACGCAACAGCCGTCGAGCGACGCCAGCAGGTCTTCATGCGCCGTGATGAAAATCGTCGGGGGCAGCGGCGGACGCTCGCGCTCGAGGTAGTGCGTCAGTTCATGACCTCGCATTCCCGGCAATTGCATGTCGAGCACGAGGCAGCATGGCGCGGTCGGTATGGCGCGATTGAGAAACGCCTCCGCTGACGCGAAAATCTCGGCGCGGATTCCCTCGAACCGAAACGCGCGAGCGAGGGACGATCGCATCGACTCGTGGTCGTCGATGATCGCCACCCATTCGTCCGTCGCTGGCCCGAGCGACGCTTGCGCACTGATTGGTATCGGCACCGCCTGCCCTCGTTGGCGCGGCACAACATGGCTAGCCATGAAACGTACCCTCAGCGGTCAACCGGCTTTATTGGACCTTCGGCCAATGGCGGCGATGACCCGAGCAAGGTGCGCGTTGACCAAAAAACACTCAGGTGGACACTCCCGCCGACACGCTCGGGCGGCGCTTGGCATGGCCCAGAAAGATGCTGAATTGCATTGACGTCAACATACAGCGATCTTCCTATAGTCGTCACTAATCGCAGTCGGAGCCGCATGAGCATTGGGGTTTTGTGAGCACGACTACGAACGGTGGATCTGGAAGCGCGAACGGTGACGGCCACAGCGGCTCGCTCGCCCGTGTCCGCCAGCGCGCCTCGATGCTGTTGCGTTCGGAGCGCCGCCGCCTCCTCTTCGATACCGTGCTCCTCGGCGTCGCCGGTGTCGCCGCTGCACAACTGTTCAACTTCCTCCTGGGCCTGTCGCGCAGGCTCTTCCTGACGGCGATCGCGGGTTACCGTCCGCCAGGGCTACCGAGCGAAGGCGCATCCCCACTTGAAGTGATCGGTCCGCACGGGCTGTGGCTCGTACCCGTCGCCATAACGATCGGCGGACTGCTGGTGGGTATCCTCACAACCTGGCTCGCGCCCGAAGCGGAAGGCCACGGCACGGACGCAGTGGTGCGCGCCTTTCACCACTCTGGTGGAGCACTTCGCACGCGCGTCGCTCCGGTGAAGCTGCTCGCTTCAGCCCTGACGATTGGCTCTGGCGGCGCAGCGGGACGCGAAGGGCCCATCGCGCTGATCGCCGCCGCCATTGGGTCGTGGTACGCGACGATTACGAACCGCGGCGACGCGGAACGACGACTCCTTCTGCTCGTCGGCGCCGCGGCCGGACTCTCTGCGATTTTTCGCTCGCCGATTGGTGCGGCGTTGTTCGTGATCGAGGTGCTGTACGCAGACATGGAATTCGAGGCGAGCGCGCTCCTGTACGCGACGCTGGCAGCCATTATCGCGTACGCAATCAACGGACTGTTCGTCGGCTGGGGCGCGCTGTTCCGCGTTCCGCCCATCACTACGTTTTCATCACCACTGTCATATGGGTGGTATGCGCTGCTCGGCGTGGCCGCCGGGCTCTTCGCCACGGCTCTCCCGGTCGTCTTCTACCGCACGCGCGATGCGTTCCGCCGGCTTCCTGTTCCGCCTTTCCTCAAGCCCGCGATCGGTGCCCTTCTGACTGGGCTGCTCATTCTTGCCTTCCCGCAGGTGATCGCGGGTGGATACGGCTGGATTCAGCAAGCGATCGACGGCCACATGGCGTTAGGCACGATGGCCGCGCTCGCGGTGGCAGAAATCGTGGCGCTCAGCTTGACCGTGAGCTCGGGCGGCTCCGGCGGCGTCTTCGCACCCAGTCTGTTCATCGGCGCCATGCTCGGCGGGGCGTGCGCCGCTCTTGGTCACCAGCCTGTTGCGCCATTCGTCGTGGTCGGCATGGCGGCCGTCTTCGCCGGCGCGGCACACGTGCCGATCGCGACGATGATGATGGTGACGGAGATGACCGGCGGTTACACCCTGCTCGTGCCCGCCGCGCTCGCCGTGCTGTTGAGTTATCTCGTACAGACTCGTCTCTCGGGTCGCTTCAAGTATCGGAGCATCTACGAGGCCCAGGTGTCGTCGCGCGCCGATTCACCGGCCCACTATGCTCAGCATCTCGAGATCGCCTTGCGCATCCTCCGCGAAGAGCAGCTGTCGAATCTCAATCTCGGAGAATTGGATCTCGTGTCACTCGTACGGTCGGGAATCCGTGTCGAGCTGTCGAATGACCGGCGCCTTTTCGTCGGCACGCTCCGCGCCGAGAGTCCGTTCGTCGGCACGACCATTGGCACGAGCGGACGCAAGCTCGCGGGAAGCGACACGAACATCATCGGTGTTCTGCGCGGAGAGAAGATGCTTCCGCCGCGCGCCGATCTCGCGCTGGAAGCCGGCGATCGATTAATTCTCATTGGCGACGTGGCGAGCGTCGACCGGCTCCGCGACCAGTTCGATCCTTGGTAAGTCGTTCGCGCCAACACGTACACCCTACGCCATGCGACACCTCACGCGCTCGCTTCTCCCTATTTGTTCGCTCGCGATTTTGGCGGCCAGCGCACCAGTCCCGAAGGGCATGAACATGACTACGCTGAACGCGCGTCAGCCGCGTTGCAGCACGGCCATTGCATGTCAAAAGGCTGCGAACGCAGCCTTTGCTGCAGAGATGGCCAGAAGTGGTACCGAGTGCCGCGAAGTGTCGAATCAACGCGAAGAGACCGCGTGCGTGGGCGCCGCCCTGGACACGACCGAGCGGAATTTCGGCGCGTTCTACGGCGCTCTCGAGAACTTTGTCGGCGGCGATGCAGTGCGTGGCGCGCAGACGATGTGGTTGGATTACCGAAAGAAGCAATGTGAGGGGATTTTCAATTTCTTCCGTCGCGGCACCATCGCGCCGTCGGCACGGATCCGATGCGAAATCGCATTGACGCGCAGCCGGATGCGAGATCTCGACGCACTATTCGACGTCCAACTGCATCATTGACTGACCGCTCGCGATCCGCACCCGCGGTGCGCGTCGGCGCGTCCGCCGCGTTCGCGTTCGTGTTCACGATGGGTATCGTGAACCTCTTCGGTGACACGACCTATGAAGGCGGCGCAAGCATCAATGGTCAGTTCCTCAGCACGCTCGGCGCGAGTGCTGCCGCGATCAGCATCATCGCTGGTGCGGGCGAGTTTCTCGGCTACAGTCTGCGATCTGTCGCGGGTTGGACCGCAGACAAGACCGGAAAATACTGGCCCATCACCTTCATTGGATTTGCGATCAATCTGTTCGCCGTTCCGGCGATGGCGCTCGCGGGAAATTGGCAGGTGGCCGCGCTGCTCATACTCGCGGAGCGCACTGGACGCGCGATTCGCAAGCCAACCGTCGAAGCGATGCTGTCGTACTCGACGGGACAGCTGGGCACGGGGTGGGTGTATGCGCTGAATACCACACTCGATGAAACCGGCGCGACGATCGGCCCGCTGCTCATTGCATTTGCACTCTATCGACATGCCAGCTATCGCGCCGGCTTCTCGCTTCTTCTCATCTCGGCGGCGCTGGCATTTGTCGCGCTGATCGTGGCGCGAATTCTCTTTCCCGTTCCTGCGAGGCTCGAGCAAGGCGAACCGGCGGCCAAGGCCCAACAATTCACACCGGCGTTCTGGCTCTACATGGTAGCCGCCGCGTGCTTCGGTGCCGGTTTAATGAGTTTTGAATTCATCTCGTTCCATCTCGCGAGTCATCACACCGCGACGCTGCAGTGGATTCCAATCTTCCTGGGCATCTCGACCGGCTTCGGGGTGCTCGCGAATCTGGCGCTCGGTCGACTGTACGATCGCGCCGGAATCAGCACGGTCGTTGGCGCGGTATTGGTGAGCGCGCTCTTTTCACCCTTCGTCTTTCTCGGCGGCTTCGGTGTGGCGCTCTTCGGGATGCTGCTCTGGGGCGTCGGTTATGCGACTCAGGACACTTTGTTCAAGGCCATCGTTGCCGATCGCCTGCCCGAAGGGCGGCGCAACTTCGCGTTCGGCATCTTCTACACAGGGTATGGTGGCGGATGGCTCATTGGGAGCGTCGCTACCGGTTTGCTCTATCAGGTCTCGGTCGGGGCCGTCATCGCGTTCTCGATGGCAGTGCAACTCGGCTCGATTCCCGTCTTCCTCTTCGCGCGGCGCAAGGAGTCACGGGCTACTGCGCGCGCCGGAGGTCGAACGCGGAGGCGCGTCTAGCACCCCGGATAGGGGACGTGCTCGCCTACCGCGATTCGCACCCTCGTAATCGTACGTGCGCCGGCGGCCCGAGTAGTGTGACCGCGACGGTCTTCTCCACGTAGTCCGTCGCGTGCGCGCCAACCGACCAATTGTGGCCGTCCGCGCTGACCTCCGCGTTGACGAAAAACCGATCGAAGATGCCAAAGCGCTCGGCCAGTCCGGGGCGATCTCCGCCGCGCGTGCGAGCACGTCCTCTGCCGCCGGGAAATCACGAAGGTCGCTGACGCGCGTGTCCGACAACATCGGCGCGCGCGTGCCCTAGGCTTCGTTGGAGGTCCTCCATCGAGACGCTGAATGAGGTGCGCCATGTTGATCAGACACTCAAGCCACGGAATTCACGTTCGCCCATCTCGGTCTGGTTTCGTCGCGGGCGTCGTCCTGCTCGCACTGAGCGCGGCCTGCCGAAGCAGCAACGTCGACACCCGGGATTCGCGACGCAGCGCGAATCCTGAAGAGGGTGCCGTCGGTATCCGAGTTCCTCGGAGGGTCGCGCAGCCCGCAATTCTCCTGCCGTCCTCTTGGTCTACGTCAGCCTGTGCCTGATTTTCATCCGTGCGATCGGAAACGCTCACGGAGGGATGAGGCGCTGCTCAAGTCTCACCAGTGAAGCCATTCGTCGGTGTCGGACCATGCGCACGAGAAGGTACTGGATTTCCCGACACCCTGTCCAACGCCCTCGCCACCGAGCCGGCCTGCCGCGAGCCTAACGAATTTAGCAGCCTGATATGGCGGCTGTCGCTGCGCACCGTCTTGTGGCCGCGGATTTGCGTTGTTCGCGTCACTCCGGTCGAACGTAGTCGAGATGGCAAACCCCATACCGCCCGGGTGGCCACCTAGACGCCAGCTATTGATTGCGTGAGGAGCTCGACGAGCGTCGCGATTGGTCGCCAATCGTTAGGTGCGAATCGCACGGAGGTTGGATCGCGATCGAGCAGTCCGACGAGCACCTCGCCGACGATGCGGCCACCGACGGGGCCGAGGCCATTTCCGGAGCTTTTCACGTCGGCCTCGCGCAGGATGTAATACCAGAGCGGTGTCTCCCCTCTCCAGCCCGCGTTCGCCGCTCCGATCTCGTCGCCGGAGAGCGGCGTCTCGCCGAGCCGGCGCGCGACGGCCTCTCCCGATGGAAGTCCCACGCCCTGCCCTCGCTGCAGATCACGCACCGCGAGCGAGTGATACTCCTCCACTTCACACTCGCCGGTGAGCGCAACCGGCAGCTCGATCAAGGCTCGCACCAATCGGCCGTCGATGCGCTTCGCGCGCTGTGCGGTGCTCTTCCCTCGCTCGTCGAAGAAACAGCTCCAGTCGACATTTCGCTCGGGCGGCACGGGGCGGAAGCCAATCAAATCCGGAAAGATGGCGAACGACTCGCCTCGCGCGTTGAGCACGTAGCGATGCCGAATCTGCGAATGGCCGTAGCGATACGCGGCGTCGGCGAATTCCAATGGTATGAAGATCTCCGGCCCGGGACGGAAATACCGACAGCCCTCGCGGAGGAGCTCGTCCGTCATGCGTTGACCGATGAGCGAAGGCAGAAACTCGTCCACGATCGCCGTCTGATAGTGCCATCGCAGCTCGCGCGCCGCATTCGAGAAGAGGTCCGGCTCCGCGATGCCGGCCGAGCGTGCCCGGTCGACGAACGCGTTGTGCGCGCGCACGAAGGCGAGGTGCATCTGCGATATGAGCAGATGTGAATCATCGCGCGGATCGCCGATGATCGCCGTGCCCTCGACGTTGCGAAGAACGTCTCCGCCGTCCGGACTCGTCAGCAGCTTGGCGGGATCGTTTCGCTGGTACAGAAATGGATGCCCTACCGGACCGTCGCCATACAAACATTGGAGATCGAGCCGGGGCGACCGCGCGTTGTGGAGCTGTGAAGGGTCGACCTGCGGTTTTGGTGCCGACCGATCCGCGGTGATGTCGTGGGCGACGAACTGCCCGAACAGCGGCCAGCCTGCGGCGACGCGCCCGAGTGATTCCGCCGCATCGCCAGTATCGCCACAGTCGCAGAGTCCGCCAGCCCTCCCGAGTGCGAACAGAAACTCCTGATCGGCGGAGAACGACCGCAGGTCGGGAAAGAGCCTTCCGTACGACGCGGGCACCAGTGGCGCGTCGATCTTTGCTCGCGCGCGCATCGGAGCAAGGCAGTGTGTGTGCTGCATGACTGGTATTTACGGGTCGCGGTGATGCTCGTCTATGGGACCGTCATACCCGTTAGGTTGGATTTCTCTCTTTACACCGAGGAATGACACTGTCCGTCGCGTCGTCAGCGTGGGGGTTGTTCGCGGCGCTGGTAGTCGCGATGCTCGCGGTCGATCTCGCGTCGGACGCGCGCGAGCGTCGCCTCGAGCTGCGATTTGCGCGCCTGCTTAACAAAACTGCTCACCCCAATCCAGCAGGAGATGATTCAGCGTCTGCGTATCTCGGGACATACGGCGCTGGCCGACGAAGCACTCGAATCGTGGCTCGTCGGACGGCCACTCGACGGCGTCTACCTCGGTGGGGATCAGGATCGCCGCGCCGATTTCGATCGCGTCAACAAGCAGGCGGCAACACAATCGCCATCCAAATAGGCGGATGGCGATTGTGGGTTCTTCCGGGCATTCAGGAGAGAACACGATCGGATTCGCTTAGTTTGCGTGATTCGCGTCTCAAGAACCCTGGACTCTCCTGGCGTCGCAGGCATGGAGATCTGTCGGGGCACCAGAGTTCACTGCGACGGCCAAGTCCCTCCGATTGCCTTATAGACGGCGACGAGTGCGGTCGCGGCCGACGTCTGGCCTAACGCGAGCTGATTCTCGGCGTCGAGCAGGGTGCGCTCCGCGTCGAGCACCTGGAGAAAGTCCGTGAGTCCCGCCTCGAACCGTTGCTCTGCCAACGCTGACGCGCGCTGACTCGAACGCACGGCTTCGCCGAGAATTGCGAGTCGCGCATGGGCGCGATCGTAGCTCACGAGCGCAACCTGCGTCTCTTCGAGCGCGCGCAGCACCGTGGCGTTGTAATCCGCCTGCGCTTCACTCGCTCGCGATCGAGCGAGATCGACGCGCTGTTTCACACGGCCGAGATCGAACAGCGGGAACGAGATGAACGGCCCGACGAGCAGCCGGGATGTTCCCGTGCGGCTGAGCGAATCGAACGACGTCGCCGTGTATCCAAGGCGAGCGCCTAACGAAATACGCGGCAAGTAGTCCGCCTTGGCCGCGCCGACGAGGAGCTGCTCGGCCGCTGCCGCGCGCTCGGCCCGTCGCACGTCGGGTCGACGACGGATCAGATTGGACGGCAACCCAATCTCCAGCGTATCTGGAAGCTGTGGTCGGTCTCCGTCCTTGAGTAACGCGGGCGGCAGGGCATCCGGAGTCCGACCCAGCAATACCGCGATTCGGTTGCGACCGCGCGCAATCTCGGTCTCGAGACCAGGCATCGTTGCGAGCGTGAGGTAAAGAATCGAACGCGCCCGCTCGGTATCGAAGGCCGTCCCTCGGCCGCCGGCGAGCCGGTCCTGCGTGAGCGAGACGGTGCGCCGCTGATTCTCGGCGTTCCGCTGCGCGACGCCAAGCTGTTGCTCCGCACCACGCAACTCGAAGTAAGTGCGCGCGACCTCGGCCGCAACGCTCACTTGCACGTCGCGCAGCGCATACTCCGCCGACGCCGCGAAGGCACCCTGGGCCGCGACCGTTCGACCGACGCGACCGTAGAGATCGACCTCCCACGACGCATCGAAGCCAGCATCCCAGAGCTGCTCGGGCGGAAGCTGTCGGCCAAAACCGGGGAGTTGCGCGATCGATGCTTGCTGTCGAATCGAGCTGCCGCTCGCGGTTATGGTCGGCGCCAGGTCGAACGCCGCCAATCGGCGGGCCGCGCGCGCACCCGTTAGGCGCGACGCAGCGATCCGGACGTCGGTGTTGGCTCTGAGAGCCTCGTCGATGAGATCGGAGAGCACATGATCGTTCAGCGTTTGCCAGAACGGGGCAACGGGCAAAGCCGCGTCATAGTGCACCGATCGATTGAGTGCGACCGCACTCGATTCGGGCGGACAACTGTCCGCGCGCAACCCGCTCGCGACGGCAGCCGTGCCGATCGAATACTCTGGCGCGACGCGGGTCGTCGGCGCCTGGTACGCCGGCGCACCCACGCAAGCACCCACGAATGTCAGAAGTAGAATGCCGAGATTACGCATGGGCGGTTTCCTCCCCGCGCTGCCACGTGTGAATTGGTTGTACCTCGATGGGAGGCGTCACGGCGCGACGAGCGTCGCGCGCTGCAATGCCGCGAACGAGCACGTAGAAGAGCGGCGTGAAGATGAGTCCGAAGAAGGTCACGCCGAGCATTCCGGAGAAGACCGCGATCCCCATGACGTGACGCATCTCCGCGCCGGCGCCGCGCGCGATCACCAGCGGCACCACACCCATGATGAAGGCGAACGACGTCATGAGAATGGGACGCAAGCGAATGCGTGCGGCCTCGAGTGCGGCGGCAAATCGACTGCGACCCTCCTCCTCCAGATCGCGCGCAAACTCGACGATCAGAATTGCGTTCTTGCAGGCGAGGCCGACGAGCACGAGGAGACCGATCTGTGTGAAGACATTGTTGTCACCCCTCGTGATCCACACACCAGCGATCGCCGACAAGAGGCACATCGGAACGATAAGAATGATCACGACGGGAAGCGACCAACTCTCGTATTGGGCGGCCAATACCAGAAACACGAGCAGCAGGCAGAGCGGGAACACGAAGACCGCGGTATTGCCGGCGAGCTTCTGCTGATACGTGAGCTCCGTCCATTCATAGCTCAAGCCGTTAGGCAGCGTCTCGCTGGCAAGGTTTTCCATCGTCTGCACCGCCTCGCCGGAACTGATGCCGGGTGCCGGGCTGCCATTGATGTCGGCCGTGGTGTAGCCGTTGTAATGCGTGACCTGATCGGGACCGTAGGACTGCTTCACTCGCAGCACGGAGCCGAGCGGCACCATCTCGCCGTGGGCGTTCTGGACCTTGAGCTGCGTGATGTTGTCGGCCCCCGAGCGGAACGGCGCGTCGGCCTGCGCGATCACCTGATACGTTCGGCCGAATTTGTTGAAGTCATTCACGTACTCGGAGCCGAGATAGATCTGCAGCGTCTGGAAGAGATCATTCAGCCCGATATCGAGCTGCTTTACTTTGTCGCGATCGACATCGGCAAAGAGCTGCGGGACATTCACCTGAAAACCCGAGAACTCGCCGGTGAGCGTCGGCGTCTGGTATGCGCGACCGAGCAGCGACTGCGTCGCCGCATAGAGCGCGGAATCGCCCAGCCCGACGCGATCCTCCACCTGCAGCTTGAACCCACCCACTGCCCCAAGCCCATTGACCGCAGGTGGAGGAAAGACAGCGACGAACGCCTCTTGAATGCCGGCGAATTTCTGATTGAGCGACTGAACGATCGCCGCGGCGCTCTGGCTCGCCTGCTTGCGTTCCTCGAACGGTTTCAGTCCGAGAAAGATCGTTCCCGCGTTCGGTTTGTTCGCGAATCCGTTGATGGAAAGTCCCGGGAACGCGACCGCGTGCTCGACACCGTCCTGCTTGAGCGCGATCTCGGACATCCGCCGAATTACCGCCTCCGTCCGATCGAGCGACGCCGCGTCTGGCAATTGGGCGATGGCGACCAGATAGCGTTTGTCCTGGCTCGGCACGAACCCCGCCGGCACACGCGAGAAGCCGACGACGCCGAGCATAACGAGGCCGGCGTAGACGGCGACTGCGACCACGGCACGCCGGCTGACTCGCGTCACCAATCGTCCATAGCCGCCTGACGCACGCGCGAACGTGCGGTTGAACGGACCGAAGAGCCAGCCGAGCAGCCGATTCATCACGCGCGTCGGTGCGTCCTCGGGCGCGCCGCGCGGCCGCAACAAGACCGCGGCGAGCGCAGGCGAGAGCGTCAGCGAATTGAACGCGGAGATCAGCGTCGAGAACGCGATCGTGAGCGCGAACTGTCGATAGAACTGGCCGGTGAGACCGCTGATGAACGCCACGGGCACGAACACCGCGCAGAGCACGAGCGCGATGGCGATGATCGGCCCGCTGACTTCCTCCATCGCCCGATGGCTTGCCTCGAGAGGCGAGAGACCTTCCTCGATATGTCGTTCGACGTTCTCGACGACGACGATCGCGTCGTCGACGACGATGCCGATCGCCAACACGAGCCCGAATAACGAAAGCGTATTGATCGAGAAGCCCGCGGCGAGCATGACCGCGAAGGTTCCGACGATCGAGATCGGGACGGCCGCAAGCGGGATGATCGAAGCCCGCCACGTCTGCAGGAACAGCACGACGACGATGACGACCATCAACGTCGCCTCGAGCAGCGTCTGGATGACTTCGCGAATCGAATCGCGCACGAAGATCGTCGGGTCGTACACCGCCGACCAGTCGACGCCCTGCGGGAAGCGCGTTTTGAGCTCGCTCATCTTCGCGCGAATCGCGCTGGACAGTGCGAGCGCGTTCGAGCCCGGCGCCTGGAAGACCACGATCGCGACGGCGTTCTTGTTGTCGAGAAGCGCGCGTAACCCGAAGTCACCGGCGCCTAACTCGATACGGGCGACGTCGCGGAGCCGAGTGACTTCGCCACTTGCACCCGTTTTGATGATGATGTTCCCGAATTCCGTCTCGTCGACGAGACGCCCCTGCGCACGCACCGTGAGTTGATACGCAACAGGGGTTGGCATGGGTGGCGCGCCAACGACGCCCGCCGCCACCTGGAGATTCTGCTCGCGGATCGCCTGCACGACGTCACTCGCCGAAAGATCGTGTGCGGCGACCTTGTTGGGGTCGAGCCACACCCGCATGGCATAGTCGCCGGCACCGAAGACGATTACCTGCCCTGCACCAGGGATCCGCGCCAATTCATTGCGCACGTTCAGCAATGCGTAGTTGCGCAAATACACCGGGTCGTAGCGTCCCTCGGGTGAAGTCAGGTGCACGACCATCGTGATGTCGGGCGATCGCTTCTCCGTGACTACCCCCAACGCGCGTACTTCTTCGGGCAGGCGCGCGAGTGCTTGACTCACGCGATTCTGGACCTGCACTTGCGCGAGATCGACGGGCGTGCCGATCTCGAATGTCACTGTCAGGTTGAGGACGCCGTCGGCCGTCGCCGACGACGACATATAGAGCATATGCTCAACACCGTTGATCGCGTCCTCGAGTGGTGTCCCCACCGTTTGGGCGAGGACTGTCGGGTTGGCGCCGGGATATACGGCGCGCACGCTGATGGTCGGCGGCGTGACCTCGGGGTATTCGCTGACCGGCAACCCGCGGATTGCCAGGAGGCCGCTGGCGAGAATCACCAGTGAGAGCACGATCGCGAAGATCGGTCGATCGATGAAGAAACGTGAGAAACGCACGAGATGTCTCCGAGCTGAGCAGGTCTATCGAGCGGCTGGCGAGACGGCAGCGACATCGGTGGTCATCGCCGTCGGTTGGGCGACCACTTTCATTCCGGGACGGACGCGCATGAGGCCATTCACGACGACGCGCTCGCCAGGCTCGAGCCCGGACTCGACGACGCGAAGTCCATCGACGAGGCGTCCGATCGCGATCGGCCGGTACGCGAGCGTGTTGTCCTCTTTCAAGACGAGCACGAACTTCCGATCCTGATCGGTCCCGATCGCTCGATCCTGTATCAACGTCGCGGCGTGGCGTTCCCCTGCGACGAGCCGGACGCGAGCAAACAGTCCAGGTGTGAAGGCGAGTGAGGTGTTAGGCATCCGCGCTCGCACACGAATCGTTCCCACGGTGCGGTCGACGCGGTTGTCGATGAAGTCGAGCGTTCCCTGATGCGGAAATCCCGCTTCCCCGGCGAGACCAACGTAGACGGGCTCGCCGATGGGCCGCGTGCCGCCTGAGGCGCCGCGGTCGCCGCCGCGCAGGTACTTGAGATACGCCTGCTCGTCGCAGTCGAAGTACACATACATCGGGTCCAGCGAAACGATCGTCGTGAGCAGTGTGGACGCGGGAGGTCCAGCCTGGACGAGGTTCCCGGTGGTGATCTCGGCGCGACTCACGCGGCCGGTGATAGGTGCGCGGACGACCGTCCACTCGAGATTGAGCCGCGCCACACGAACCGCTGCATCTGCGGCGCGAACAGCCGCGTCGCTCTGGGCGCGCTCGCTCGTGCGAGCATCGAGCTCTTCGCGCGAGATCGCTTGCGTGGCGACGAGTCGTTGCGCGCGCTCGAGCTCCATGTCGGCGAGCTGCTTCCGCGTGCGCGCTTGTTCGAGCATTGCGTCGGCGCGCGCCATGTCGGCGTCGTAAGGGCGTGCGTCGATCGTGAACAGGATGTCGCCCTGATGAACGATGGCGCCCTCGGCAAATGAGACGCGCTCGACGAAGCCGCTGACGCGCGGCCGGACCTCGACGCTGTTCACGGCGTCGAAGTGTCCGGTGAACTCCTCCTCGTCGGCGACCGGGCGGGTGAGCGCGGGAGCGACCGTGACCTGCGGTGGCGGGGGCGCGGATTCGGCCCTCTTGCATCCGCTCGCCGTCGCGGCGGCGAGGAGCGCCGTCGCCCAGAATGTCAGGCGCCCGACGGTAAAGCCAGTAGTATTCATTGCGGCACGACTCCCTCGGAATTGGGTCAGTCCAGCGATTCCCGGCACGACCGCGTAGGTCTGGTGTATATGTTACTGACCGGTCACACCCCCAGATGTTACCGACCAGTAACACTGTCGTCAAGTGGGGATTGCGTTCGCGAGCGGCGAGCGCTCTGATATAGTCGGATGAGACCGTGACAAATCGACACGCGACGCACGGCGCCCCCACGGGCGCGATGCTTGATAGGATCGAGGATTAGATATGACTGCGAAGCGGCAGGCTGAGCCTCTACTTCCGCCGCGCGAACGAATCGTCGCCGCGGCCGCGGACCTGTTTCTCAAACAGGGGATCCGCGGCGTGGGTGTCGAAGCCATCGCGGAGGCCGCGGGCACGAACAAGATGACGCTCTACCGACACTTCGCGTCGAAAGACGAGCTGATCGCGGAGTGGGCGCGCGGAATCGTTGCTCAGAAAGAAGCGCTCTGGGATACCTTGAGCGCGAAGTACCCGGATGATCCGCAGCAGCAGTTGATCGAGTGGAGCGAGCGCGTCGCGTCGAAGCTCGCGGAGATGGAGCGCCGTGGCTCGATGCTGGCCAACGCACTGGCGGAGCTACCGGAGAAGGACCACCCGGCGCGCCGCGTGATTCAGGCGCACAAACTCCGCGAGCACAAACACATTCAGCGGCTTTGCAAGGACGCCGGCTTTCAAGATGCGGATCTCGCCGCCAATCTTTTCTTCCTGCTCCTCGAGGGCGCGCAAAACTGCGTCCAGTGCACGGGCATGAAGCGAGTCGGCGAGGACCTCGTGCGACTCGTCCAGCGGATGGTGGAGAATACGCAACAGGCGCGTCGTCTTTGACTCGGTACATTCGTGTCGTCGTGCGCAAAAACCTCCGTGCTCGTGATCGCATCGGTTGAACGAGTGGTGGCGATCGAGCGCGCTGGGGAAGCGTCGTCATTGTCGTGGGATTGAAGTGAGAAATGAGTGGACGAATGGTCAGGTCAGCGGAACAGGCGGAGGAATCACCGGAACGGGGGAAAGTATCGCCGGCACAGGCGGAGGAATCACCGGGCCGGTGCATCGGGCGGAGGAGCGCGCCGTAAAATCGGCGATGGATGGTGCTCAACGACCGATCGCCATCGAAAAATGAGAGGAACAAGACGATGCGCGAGCGGACACACTGAATCGCTAACGGGAAAAAGCGCGTAGCTGACGGAACAACCCCAACGCTCACCGGAACGCGCGTCGGTGTCGTGGGCCGCGGCGTTCGATGACGGGAACGGCCGTGCGTGTTAGCGGCCGTAAATGTTTCGTTCGCGGAACGGCGGTGAGTGTCAGCGGACCGCCTGTGACTGCGAGTGGAACGCGCGGTGGTGGAACCGGAAAATGTTTTCGATCAGCGGAACCGATTTTCCGCCAGCGGACCAACCGTGTGTGCTACCGGACCACGCGCGACGCTGAGCGGGCACGCGTTCGCACGAGTAGACCTCCCGTGAGTGCCACGGGAACGCCCGTGCTTTTAGGTCAACGCAGCGGATCGTCCGCGGAACGCGTGTCGAACGGCCCTACCCCTACCCATATCCCCTGGCCACTTCACAACCCGAACTGGCGCAGGTGATGGTCGATGTGGCGGTATGCCCAACGGCACCATTCCGCCTCGTTGAGCGAGCCAAACAAGTAGTGTTTGGAAAGTCGCCCCTTCCCTACTGCTACGAGAAAGCGCTCGGTTGCTGTCTCGAGCAATGCGATGTCTGCCGCGAAGTGTGGGCTCGGTGGTGTGCCGCCGATGAGCTGATCTGCTTCCGGTCGTGTTTTCATACCGTGAGGCCAGGGCAACGGTGCGTATAACGCGGTCCACTTGAGCAAAGTCCTATCGACGAGCGTCGGAGCAGGCATCGTACTCCGGACCGTCCGATCTCCGAAAAGGTTGCGGAAGGCGTCTGTCAGGTGACAGACCATCTGACGCGCCGTCATTCGCCCCCACCGGCCGGGCATATCGGGATCCAGGCGGTGCAGGCGTTGGAGTATTCTTTCGCGATCACGTCGCCGGCTCAGTGTTCTCATGGCCGGCCGGATCCGCAAAAGTCATTCGCGCTCCGCTTGGCGGATTGGCACTCTCGAGGCATTCGTGGTACACTGGGCACCATGTCGATAGCGTGGCAACCGTATCGCGAACCCCTTTCGGCGACACTCGCTCGCACCCTCGCGATCGCTCTCCTCCTCGGCGCCGTACTCACTCGCTTCTGGGGCGGTGGCGTCGGCCGCTGGCCGATGGCCACCCTGTTGATGGTGTGGCCATCGTTAGGTGGTCACTATGTGGAGCTGTGGTTTCTCAATTGGCTGCGGCCTCGACTTTCCAGCGTGCGCAACATCCAGGTGGGAGCACGCATCGCCGTGTGGTTCGCAGGCGGCATCGTGCTGGCACTCGGCATGACCCTGACCGGCAACGCCGCTGGCTATTCTCTTCCCGCGTTCCGGTTGAGCTGGTGGGTCGCAGGTCTCGCTGGGCTTGGCTTCATCGCCGTCGAGCTCGTGGCGCAGCTCGCGTTATTATTTCGCGGTCGACCGAGTTTTTACGACGGACGCGGCTGACGGGCGGTTACCCCGGCGCGCCGGGCTACAATTTGGCTCGGCGGAGCAGTTGGGCGTTGATGGCGACAATCACCGTGATCGCCGACATCAGTGCCGCGCCGTGTACTCCGATCATGGAGTGAGTACCCGAAGCACCGGGTGGCCGTCGATGTTCTCGAGAGGGAGATAGACGCGATGCGTTCGCGGATCGACGGCAACCGTGTGCGCATGAGCCGCTCTGATCTCGCCCACGGGATGCAGGGTTGCGCCGTCGGCGACGAAGCTGCTCAGAACACCGCCCTCGGATGCGATGTAGAGTCGTCGCCACGCAGGGTCCCAGGCCAGCACATCGGGATCGTCGCCGACGGTGTGTGACGACAGCACCTTCATCGTATGTAGGTCCACGACAAGGAGCTTTCCGTTGCCCTCACACGAGACGAACGCCAGTCGCCCTGGTTCGTCGATCGCGAAGCCATGCGGATGATCGGAGCCTGGTAGATCGTATCGAGCCACGATCTTGTCGGTCGCCGGATCGATGGCGACGAGCTGATTGCGTGTTTGTACGGCAACGAGAATGCAGTGCGACACCGAGTCGTAATGGGTGTTCCCTGCTTCGCCGCCCAGATCGATCGTCGCGATCTTCTTGTTGGTCCGCGCGTCGATCACGACGTCCGCGCCCCCCGACTCGTCGGACACGAATACCTTGTGTTCTGCCGGCGCGTAGGCGATGCCGTCGGGAAAGCGGATCCCACCAATGTGTGCGACGACCTTGAGCGTTTGATCATCGATCGCGACCACTTCGTGATTGCCGGCCGCCGAGGCGTATACGGTATTGTGCTCCGCTACGACCCAGATTCCTGTCACGCGAGGAGTACCGTTCACCTCGGCGACCACGCGTGACGAGTCGAGATCGAACACGACGACGCGGCCCGCGTTCATGTGACTCATGTAGAGGCGGCCTTTCGCCGGATCGACACTCTGATAGTCGAAACGATTGGCCGGCCCGGGAAGCGGAATATCTCGCAGGACGCGCAGCGGTCCGCGCGCCGCGCCGGCGACGGCCACGGCGGACGCGGACCAGCCAGCAGGGGTCATCGAGTTGGCTAATGCCACACAGGTCCTGGCTTGACCGCTGACGTCAGAGGGGACTGTCCACGCGAGAGCCGTAGAGGCGATCACGAGTCGTCGAATACAGAGTCTCCCGTCGACTCGACGCCATGTGAAATTTTCGTCTCGTTTCATTGTCGTTATGCGTCGTTACGGTTGGTTGGTGAGGCACCTCCCGGGAGCCCCAGCCAATCTTGTGCGTTGCCCCACGTTACGAAGTCGTGAATCGCGGCGTCAGAGTACTCGCGGGTCCTCGTGGAGCGGTCATTTTTGACCTCTCCCGTGGGTCACGCGTCATAGGATCGAAGAGCACCCCCCCGTCACCACACCACAGTACAAGGTGAGCTCTGACCTTGCCGATCACGCAGGCCCCAGAGTGAGAGGAGAACAATGCGAATTGAATTTTCGAGCAGCTGCGCCATCGGACTGGCTATGGCTCTCCTCCTGGGAGCGGCCCCGACGGCGCGAGCGCAACAGCAGGATCCGCCGCGAAAGACGACGTCGTCGCGCCGGATTCCCGTGACCAAGGACCGGCCGGCGCGCCCTGCACCGGCGGCGGCGCCCGTCGCCACGCAGCGCGTGAATCAGGATTCCATCGCGGCCGCCGAGCGCGCCCGGCAGGACTCCATTGCCTCCGCGGAGCGCGCCCGGCAGGACGAGCGCGCCCGGCAGGAGCAGATGCGCAATGACTCCATCAAAGTCGCCGAGCAACAGCGTCAGGATTCCATCGCGGCCGCGGACGCGGCCCGGCAGGACTCCATCGCTCGAGCTCACGACAAAACGCAATCGCGAGAGGCCCTCCGGTTGGCCCGTCGCAATAACAGCGGCTTCTACATGGCGATCGCCGGCGGCAGCACGATGCCGATGGGCGACCTCAAGACAAATCCCGCCAGCAGCTACAACATGGGCTGGAACGTCACGGTCCCCTTCGGCTGGGACTTCAACAGCTTCCCCCTCGGGATCCGCTTCGACCTGGCGATGGACAACCTGCTGGGCAAGGCGAACTTGATGGATGCATTCGGCAACCCGATGAAGAACGTCGTTATCTACTCGGGGAGCGGCGGCCTGAAGCTGAATGTGCCGCTGTTCCGGACGGCGAGTCGCTTCTACCTCATCGGCGGCGCCGGCGCACATCGTATCACCGGATACGCGACGGCCACGGATAGCGTCCAGACAATCAAGGATGCCAAGACCGACATCGGCTGGTACGGCGGCGCTGGCTTCAACTTCCGCTTCGGCAAGACGGCGCTCTTTGTCGAGTCGCGCTACATCAACGTGAACGCGAAGCAGCCGGCCGGCTTCGCGTACGAGAAAGCGAACTACCTCCCGATCATCCTCGGCTTCCAGTTCTAGTCGAGCGAATCAGCATCGTTTCGAGCACGGCGCCGCCTCGCAATCCGCGAGGCGGCGCCGTGCTCGTTAGGCTGGTTTCATTGACGTGTCTCCGACGATCGTGCCGGCATTCTCGAACGACTGCCTTGTATGAACTTCTTACGTCCACCGGTGAGATCGATCGCAACGGACATTGCATCGAAGAAGATTGTCGTCGCGCTGGCATGGCCGGCGTACCGGTCGAGGGCGGCCTTCCACGCCAGTTTGTAGCCGCCATGTGTTCGCCGCGCCTCGGAGCTCATTTTCTCCCAGCCGGTCGACAACAGCTCGACGCGCGTGCTAGTGCCGTCGGGTACAAATGATACCTCGACATACTGCGCATCCGATGCGTCGCGAGACGAATGGAACGTGAACGCCACTCGCGTCGGCGGTTCCAGCAGCTTGACGGTTCCCCAGAGGAAACGCGTTCCGTCGTGATGTTCCTCGTAAATACTTCCACCGGTCCGACATTCGAAAACGACTCGGCGTACGCGGCGCCCGCCAATCGAGAGCGCGACACGAGGCCACCACTTCGCAAAGTCTGCGGTGAACCGCTGGTACGCCGCTTCCGGACTCCAGGACACGACAACGGATCGACGAATGGGCGCAACCGCATCTGTCTCCTCTGTCATCTGCGTCGGCCTCTTGTCCGAGTGTGGCGTGCCGTTAGGCGCTGGCGGTGAGCCACTGAATGATGCTTGTCATGGCCTCTCTGTCCAGCGTTGCGTCAGGAGCGTTGTAGCTTGTAAGCGCCTGGGCGGCGTTCAGCTCCGACCGCGGTCGCGACTCGTGCTTCAGCACGTGATTCGCATCGTCGGGGAAGAGAACGCTGACGAGCGCACGTCCAGCCGCGGCGCGCTGCAGTGGTTCGCCATCGGCGCGCCAGTCGACCTGGATGTCTTTCTTCCCGATCACGATGAGCGTGGGCACGTCGATCTGCGCGAGGAGCGGCGCGCCGTCGCTCATCCAGAGCTCGCGCGCGAAGGGCAGATTCGCCGGTGCGGCGAGACCGTCCAGCAGCGCCCGAAAGCCCGCGGGAAGTGACGGATCGGGAGCAATCGGCTCGCCCGCAAGAAAACGAGCGATGGCCGCATCGTAGAGCGCCATCACCGCGTCGCCATTCGGGAGACTGGCGGCTTGTGCAGCAAGCTGTGATCGTGCGACAGCGCCGACACTCCGACCAGGTGGCGAGATCAGTACGAGGCCGGCAAAGGGAATCTCGGGGGCGTGGAGCTGGTAGTTGAGCGCGTGAAGCGTACCCTCGCTGTTCGCGACGGCGAAGATTCTGTCTGCGCGAACGAACGACCGATCGGCGAGGGCACGAACTGCTCCCGCGAGCTCGTCGACGTGACCCTGCATGCTCACCTTGCCGATCATGCGCTGGACATTCTCCCGCGCCTGCGGCCCCGAGGCCCGCTTGTCGTAGCGCAGCGAGGCGAATCCGGCGCGCGAGAGCTCGTCGGCAATGAGTCGTGCACTGCCGTTGGTTCCTGGAAGGAGTGGCGAGTTCCAGTCGCGGTCCGTCGGGCCGCTCCCTGCCACAAATACTATCCCACAGAATGGCCCGTTGCCTAACGGGCGTAATAAAGAACCACGCACTGTCATCGAGTCGATCTGCCACTCGACGTCGGAGGCTTCACTCTGATGGGTCATCGCGAGCATAGGCGTCAGAATCTGCCACGAACAATCTTCGGCCGTTAGATACACGGTCCTTCCGCTCCTATAAAACCGCTCGATAGCGCTCCCACTGACCGCGCAGTGCCGTAAGAAACGCGATGAATGCTGGGTCAGCGCGGATGTTATCGAGATTCGGATCTCGGGCGAAGGAGGGATAGCATGGCCAGCCGTCATCGGGCCGCGCGCTCCAGCCAATGAATGGCATCATGCGGCGCAAGTTGAGTGACGTGCCGAAGGATCCTGGCAGCAAGTGTCTTTTGGTCGGTCCCCGACGCGTACACCTCCCGGGCCGGACTCGCTGTCGCGTTTTGGCCGAACCTTGGAATGTCCGCGAATCTGGGTGCACGGATCGACGGCCAACCGGTGCGGGACCTGATCGGTGGCGGCGATGCCGGTTTTCGTCGCCCAGGTTTTTCGGTCGCACTCGATCCGGGAATAGCGATCACCCTCGGACCTAACGAGGTAACAGTGAATGCGCCCATTCGAGTGGCCGCCAACCGCATGGCGAGCATATATGATCTGTCGACGGGTAAACCCGGTGGAGGCGATTTCGCGTCGTCGCTGATTTTCGTCGGGTATTCCGTGCGGAACTGATGCGCGTTGGCGCCTAGCCCCGCTCGGCGACGCGCTCGATGGCTCACGCAGCACCCTTGGTGTTGACGTTCGACACCAAGGCGACCATGGTTATGGTGTCGACAATCGACACCATGACCACACGCCTCGACCTGCTCCAGGGAACGCTCGATCTCCTCATCCTTCGCACGCTCGCGGCCGGCCCGCGCCACGGGTGGGCCGTCTCCGAGCGCATTCAGGAGACGTCGCGCGACGTGCTCCGCGTGAATCAAGGCTCACTGTACCCCGCCCTGCATCGACTCGAGCAACAAGGATGGATCTCGTCGGACTGGGGGGTCTCGGAGCTTGGCCGTCGCGCGAGGTTCTACCAACTCACGCCCGCTGGACGCAAGCAGTTGCGTGACGAGTCAGAACAATGGGCGCAATTCTCGGCAGCGGTCGGCCGCGTGCTACGATTCGCATGACGAAACGCTCATCGCTCTCGTCGCGCTTTCGCGGCGTCGTGCGCCGTCGAAGAGTTGAAGCCGAGCTGGCCGAGGAGCTGGACTTTCACCTCCAGATGCAGGCGAGAAAGCATCGCCAGATGGGAGTCGGCGACGACGAAGCCCTCCGCTTGGCGCGACTCGAGTTCGGGAACATCGAATTGGTCAAAGAGGACGCTCGCGACGTGCGCGGAGCGCGCCCGATCGAAGACCTCTTCGCTGACGTGCGGTATGGATGGCGTGGACTCTGGCGCGCTCCCGTCTTCTCTCTCTGCGTCGTTCTCACCAACGGACTCGGCGTCGGACTGATCACGAGCGTGTTCACGATCTTCGATGCATACGTCCTCCGTCCGTTCGACATACGCGATCCGTACTCACTCTATTCGGTCCAGTGGCTCGATCGATCCGGCCACGTGCACGATTTCACCGCGCGTAACGCGGTCGCATTGCGTACGTCGTCGGCTGCCATTGCCGATGTCACGGGTTATAGGACGTTCTCCGCACGGCTCAACATGGTGCCGGTCGCGGGTGATGCCGTCACCGCGAACTACTTCGGCGTCACCGGCGTGCGAGCGGCGATTGGACGGACCCTTCGCGCCGATGACGATTACGCGCCGGTGGTTATCCTGAGTCACGCCCTCTGGCAAAGGAGCTTCGGGTCGGACTCGAGCATCATCGGGACGTCGCTGCCGATTCGTGGCGCGAGCTTTCGCGTTGTCGGAGTGGCGCAGGAGGGTTTCGCCGGCTTCTTCAAGAAGCCGCGGGATTTCTGGATACCAGTCGGCGCAATGCCCCGTACCGATTCAACTCGGAGCGCCGCCGACAATCCACTATCGATCATCGTTAGGCTACGGCCCGGGGTGGCGAGCGCCCGAGCGCAGGCGTTCATCACCGCAGTACTGCAATCGACAACCGCTTCGCTACCAGACAGCAGTCGCGTGCTGCGGGCATTGCTCATGTCCCGCGCGACGCCGGTTGCTTCATCCCGCAGCGCGTTACTCGCTTTCGCGCCGCTCTTCGTGGCCTTCGCGCTCGTCCTCGCCCTCGCGTGCGCAAACGTCGCGAGCATGCTGCTCGCTCGCGGCATGACGCGTCAACGCGAGCTCGGAACGCGACTGGCGCTCGGTGCAACTCGCGCGCGGATCGTTAGGCAGCTGGTGACGGAATGCGTCGTCCTGGCGATGCCCGCCGTCGCCCAGGGGTTCGGAATGGCGTGGCTGGTCGTCCGTTTGGGGGTCGTTGCGCTTTTTGCGACCCTGCCACCGGACCTCACGGCGTTCGTCCGTCTCGTGCCGATCCATCCGGACGCTCGCGTGCTCGTCTTCGCCATGGTCACCTCGACCGCGTCAGCGTTTCTCTTCGGTGTCACGCCCGCGCTGGAGGCGACACGGATTGCCGTCGTCGACGCCATTCGCGGCAACCTTGGCGGCCAGTCGCCGAGCCGTGTACGCGGGCGGCTCGTGATCGCGGAAGTGATCGTCGCCACGCTTCTTCTCAGCATCGCCGGTGTGCTGCTGCGAGAGGCGGCGCGCCTGGGACGCATGGACACTGGACTGCACACTCGTGAGGTCGTCTCGGTCGAGGTGCAGGATCGGGCGCGGCTACCCGTACTTGGCGCGCTGCGACAGAGTCCGTCCGTCGACGCAATCTCGACCGCGGTCTCCCTTCCGCTCGACATGCGGTACTCGACGGCTATCGCGATTGCCGGCGACTCGACGCGTGTGCCGATGTTATACAATCGTGTGTCGGCGTCGTACTTCGATTTGCTGAAGATCGATCTCGTCGGCGGGCGAACGTTCACGCCCGATGAGGAGCAGGAGTCCAGCGGAACGGTGATCGTGAGCGAGACGGCGGCCCATCGACTCTGGCCGGGCGCCAGCCCGGTTGGCCGCCTCGTTAGGCTCGAGCTGCCGGGGCCGGGCGATCCACTCGCCCGCACGCAAAACGCGCGTGTCGTTGGGGTCGTGCGCGATGTCGTCGTGAACTCGCTCGACGAGGGCCGCAATCGCCCCATATTCTACCTTCCGCAATCGTTGGAGATGTCAGCTTGCTGCTTTCTCGTCCGCGTGCGTGGCAACCCGGTCGCGACCAAACGGAATCTCGAGGCGGAGCTGGAGAAGCGGCTACCAGGAGCGGTCGACCGCATCGATGTGCTCGACACGTTCGTTGCCGGGGCCTTGTATCCGTACCGAGTGGCCTACTGGGTTGCACTCGGTCTTGGGCTTCTCGCGCTTGGCCTCACGGTGATCGGCGTCTATGGTGTCGTCGCTTATATGGTGAGCCATCGTGCTCGCGAGCTCGGCGTGCGGATCGCCCTCGGTGCAACGGCCAGAGACGTCCTCGGGCTCGTTCTCTTGCAGTCCGTGCGACAGACCGCCGCCGGCGCCGCAATTGGCGCGGCCGTCGCGCTTGGCGTCGTCCAGATTCTGAGTGCAAATATCGAGAGCATGCCACGATTCGACGGCATCGCGTTTCTCGGCGCGATCGGCGCAGTGCTGGTGGCCTGTGTCGCGGCAGTGTTCCTGCCGGCACGCGCGGCACTGCGCGTGGACCCCAGCATCGTGTTGCGACAGGACTAGGCCCCGTTCGGGTCGCGAGCGCTTGACCGGCTCCGCACCGTCGCTCATCTTTAAGACTCTCCATAAAGACTCTTTAGGTAACCGCCTGCCCATCGATGAGCGAATCCCTCGCCGTCACCAAGGGAACGTTGGACGTCATCGTCCTTCGCGCGCTCGCGTGGCGCGAGATGCACGGCTTCGAGATCGTCAGCTGGATCGAGGACTCGACCAGGGAAACACTCGATCTCACCGACGCCGCCGTGTACCAGGCGCTCTACCGAATGGAGAAGCGCGGACTCGTCAAGGCGGTGTGGGGCGTGACCGAGAACAACCGCCGCGCCAGGTACTACCGGTTGACGAAGCCCGGCAATGCCCATCTGCATAACGAGACGCGGCGTTGGCTCGAGTACTCTTCGCTCATCACTGGATTGCTCACCGCTCCCATCGCCGCGAGATAGCGATGACGCCTCGTCCGGAGCGTGAACGAAAGGTCGACCTCGCGCTCGAGCGAAAGGTCGACATTCAACGGGCCGTCGACGAGGAGATCGCGCTCCATCTCGAGTTGCGCATTCAGGATTTGCTCGCGCGCGGACACTCGCTCGAGGAGGCGCGCGCCATTGCGCTCCAGCGCTTTGGTCCGCTCGAAGAAACGCGCACGCAGCTCGCCACTACTGCATCCATACGGGTTCGACACATGCGCCTCACCGACGAGCTCGACGCCCTCCGACAGGACGTCGCCTACAGCATTCGCCAACTGCGGCGCGCTCCGGCATTCGCGTCCGCCGTGATCATTGCGCTGGGTCTCGGCGTTGGCGCAAACGCGACGATGTTCGGCGCGATCGATCAACTGTTGCTGCGGCCGCCGGCGCACGTTGCCGAACCCTCGCGTTTGATGACGGTCGCCTTTCGCGATGTTCGACGTGACGCCTCGCATCTCCAAAGCGTGCTCTCGTTCCCGATCTTCCGAGACCTCGCAAGTGAGAACAGCGTCTTCGCGACGGTCGGTATCTATCGCCCTGTCTCGATCGATTTGGAAAGTGGGCCGGAGGCGAAGTCGCTCCCAGCGATCCTCGCGAACGCGGATTACTTCCGCGCGCTTGGCGTACGGCCGCTCGCCGGACGGTTTTTCAGCGATGACGAAGCCGGCAATCGCCCGGGCGGTCCGGTGGCGGTCCTCGGTTATGAATTCTGGCAGCGCACCTACGGCGGCGACATCGCAGTGATCGGAAGGACCATCCAACTGGCTGATGCACCGCACACAGTCATCGGCATCGCGCCGGAGGGGTTCAATGGTTTAGGGCTTACTCGAGTGGACGTGTGGCTCCCGCTGACGGACGGTCTCCCGCCGGCGGCAATTGCCGTCCTGGCCGAGCAACGGCAGAGCTACTCGTATTCCATCGTCGCGCGACTTGTCCCTGGCGTCGGCATCGGCCGCGCCGCGGAGGTTGCCACGACGGCACTGACCAGAGGTGCCGTCGCTTCCGGGACGAGCGAGGCCGAGTTGCGCGCGCTCGGCCGTCGCGTCGAGTTGACGAGCGTTCTCCCACGCGATGCGCGCGCCGATGAACCCGAAGCGCGCGTCGCCGAGCTCCTCGGTGGCGTGTCGCTGTTCGTGCTCCTCCTTGCGTGCGCGAACGTCATGAACCTTCAGCTCGCGCGTGGCATCCGGCTTCGCCGCGAGATTGCCGTGCGCATCGCCCTCGGTGTCAGTGCCGGACGACTCATTCGCCAGCTGGCCCTCGATTGCCTGTTGCTGGCCATGGCTGGCGGCGTCACCGGTTTGATCATCGCGCGTTTCGGTGGTCGCTTCGTGCGCGACACGCTTCTTGGCGGCTCGCTCGGATCGATTGCGCCGAGCGATTCGCGAGTTCTCATCTTCTCGTTGATCGTCGCGCTGGTCGCCGGGCTCGCCACCGGTCTCATACCCGCGTTGGCGATGCTGCACCCAAATCTGGTGCTTTCCCTGAGGGAGGGCTCGCGAAGCAGCGACTCCAGGCGGACGAGTCGCGTGCGGTCCGCATTGCTCGGAGTGCAGGCAGCGCTGACGATGGTACTGCTGGTTGGGACGGGTCTGTTCGTGCTCAGCCTTCGCCGCATCGAGGCAGTGCCTCTCGGCTTCGATCCTTCGCACTCGGGCGTTGCGCGACTCAATCTGAGCGGACGACGCATGCCTCCGCTCGCCAATCAGACATCGGAGGAGAGAGCACAGTCGCGCCTGACGTTTCGCCGACTCGAGGAAGTCGCTCGCGAAACTCCCGGTGTCACTGCGGCAGCCGTCGCGCTGACTGCGCCATTCGAAGGTAGTTACGGCGCGGGCGTCACAATTCCGGGCCGTGATTCGGTTCCGGTGACGCGCGACGGGGGACCGTACTTCAATGCCATCTCGTCCGATTACTTCGCGGCCATCGGTTCCCGGCTCATCGCGGGCCGAGCCTTTACGACTGCCGATCAAACCACGGCGCCCCGCGTGGTGATCGTGAATGAAACCGCGGCGCGATTATGGTGGCCCAGCGAGAACGCGCTCGACAAATGCGTCCGCATCGGCGATGTCACGCAACCATGTGCGCAAGTCGTCGGCATCGCACAGAACACGCATCGGCGGCAGATCGTCGAGGATGATTTCGTCCAGTTCTTCGTGCCGATCGATCAAGCGGATCCGCTCACGCCCGGTGTGGTCCTCTTCCGCACGGCGGGAAGCTCGGAGCGCGCGATTCCGGTCGTGCAGCGCCGCTTGCAGAACGCGGTCGCCGGTCTTCCGTACGTCGCCGTGCGTCCACTCGATGCGCTGGTGATGCCGCGCATGCGCTCGTGGAAGCTCGGCGCGGCGATGTTCGGAGTCTTTGGTGGACTTGCGCTCGTGCTGGCGACGATCGGCTTGTACAGCGTGCTCGCCTACGATGTCGCGCGACGACGCTATGAGCTCGCGCTACGACGTGCGCTCGGTGCGCCGGCGCGAAGCCTGACGACGATGGTCGTTACGCGGGGCATCGGAGCCGTCGGCATCGGCGCGCTCGCCGGTGCCGTGCTGGCACTCGGCTCGCAGCGAATCATCGAGCCAATGCTCTTCCAGACGTCGTCGCGAGATCCCGTCGTGTACGGTTGCGTCGCTCTCTTGATTGCCGTCATCAGCCTGGCCGCGACAGCCTTACCAGGACTTCGCGCGGCGCAAGTCAATCCTGGAATTTCACTGCGCGGCGATTGAGTAGATCCTCACAGAACGGTGCGCTGAGTTCACGACCACTTCAAACTGACGTCGGCGATCGGTAACGTGCGAACCCTCTTGCCGGTCGCGGCGAAGATGGCGTTGCAGACCGCCGGCGCCGCGGCCGGAAGACCGGGCTCGCCCAACCCCGTAGGCGGCGCGGAGGACTTGATGAACTCCACGTCGACGATCGCAGGCGAGTGATTCATCCGCAGCATCCGGTACTCACCGAAATTGCTCTGCGCAGCGGCGCCGCGCTCGATCGTGAGTTTCTGAAACCACGCCGCGCTGATGCCGTCGAGCATCGCGCCCTGCACCTGGCTCTCCGCTGCGCTGAGATTGATGATCGTGCCGGCATCGACGACGGCGGTCAGCTTCTTGATCGCGACCTCGCCTTCGCCGCTCACCGTGACGTCGGCGACAATCGCGACGTAGGCGTTGTTGGTATGCGTGATCGCGAAGCCCTGCCCTTCGCCACGCAGACGCGACTTGCCCCAACCCGCCTTCTCGGTCGCGCGCTTGAGCACCGTCGTCATCTTCGCGGCGTCGAATCCCCGGCCGGCTCCGGCCGGAACCGCGCCTAACAAGTCGAGCGTGAACGCGAGCGGATCGCGGCCAGCCGCGTGGGCTAGCTCGTCGACGAAACATTGTGTCGCCCACGTGTTGCCGTTGTCGCCGGGCGCACGCCAGTAACCCGTTGGAATGCCCGCCGGCAATTTGCTCGACTTCACTTCCGAGCCCGGGAATGCGATGAACGGGAAGCCGCCAGCCGACATGTCGCCGGGACCGCCCTGCATCTTCACGAACGCATCGTGCAGCGCCACTACTTTGCCGGAAGCGTCGAGGCCCGCGGTGAAATAGTGCCAGCCGTTCGAGCGGTAATTGTCGTGCGCGAAGTCGTCCTCGCGCCGCCACACGAGCTTCACCGGCGTTCCCTCGAGTTTCTTCGCGATGGCAGCCGCCTCGATCGAAAACTCGTTGCTGCCGCGCCGGCCGAAGCCACCGCCGAGTCGCGTGATGTGCACGACCACGTCCTTCGGCGCGAGGCCGAGGCCGCGCGTGACGAGACTCTGCCCGCTCGCAGGAATCTGCGTCGGCGTCCACATCTCCATCACGCCATTCTTGAAGAGCGCCGTGCAGTTCTGCGGCTCGAGCGTCGCGTGTGCGAGGAAGGGATAGTGGTAGATCGCCTCCACCACTTTCGTACCTGCCGCAAGTGGGGCGGGCGGTGTGGCCCGCGCGAGGTGCTCCGCCTGCTTCGCCATCTCCGCGCTGTTTTGACTTGCGACGGCGCCCTCGTCCCACTTCACCGTTAGGCCCTTGGCGGCGCTGAATGCGTTCCACGTCGAATCGGCGATGATGGCAACGCCCGATGTCAGTCCCTCGATGCCGTCGAGCACGAAGGCGTCGCGCACACCGGGGCGTTTCTTCACTTCGTCGATGTTGGCGCTCACGACTTTGCCGCCGAACACGGGGCATTTCGTGTATGTCGCGTACACCATCCCGGGCAGGCGCACATCGAGGCCGAAGAGCGGCGCGCCCCGCACGATCTTCTGGTTGTCGACGCCGGGCACGCGTGTGCCGATCAGCTTGAAGTCCTTGGGGTCCTTGAGCGGAGCGTTCGCGGGCGGCGTTAGGCTTGCGGCCTTCGTCGCGAGCTCGCCGTAGGTCGCTCGGCGCTTCGAGGCAGCGTGAATGACGGCGCCTTTTTGAGTTTCGCACTCGCCACCCGAGACGCCCCACGTCTGCGCGGCAGCCTCGATGAGCATCGCGCGCGCCGTCGCGCCGGCGCGACGCAGCGCTGTGAAATTCCCGGTCGTCGAGCCGCTCCCGACCGAGAACTGCCGGCCATAGGCAGGATTCAAGTCACCTTGCACGACGGTCACCTGCTCCCACGCGACGTCGAGCTCCTCGGCAACGATCATCGGAAGCGACGTCTTGATGCCCTGCCCCATCTCGGAATTCGGTGCGATGATCGACACCGCGCCGCTCGGCGCGATGCTGATAAAGGCGTTCGGTGCGAACGTGTCGGCACTGCCGGTCAGCGTCTTCGCGAATGCGGACGAAGTTCCAAAACGCAGATACGTGCCGACGAGAAGGCCGCCACCGGCGAGCGCGCCGGCCTTGATGAACGCGCGACGATCCACGACCGGCGAGGAAGGATTGACGGAGCGTTTCATGTCCGGCCTCCATTCGCCGGCGTGCCACTGCCGGCGAGTTCGGCGGCCCGCTTGATGCCGGCGCGGATGCGGACGTAGGACGCGCAGCGACACAAGTTGCCGGCCATCGTGCGGTCGATTTCGGCGTCGTTCGGGCGCGGGCTGCGTTTGAGCAACGCTGCCGCCGTCATGATCTGTCCCGCCTGGCAATACCCGCACTGCGGCACGTCGAGCTCAGACCAAGCTTGCTGCAGCGGATGCGCTCCAGCGGGGTCGAGGCCCTCGATCGTGGTGATCTCCGCGCGTCCGACGCTGGAGACTGGCGTCTGGCACGCACGCGTGGGCGTGCCGTTGAGATGGACGGTGCACGCCCCGCACGCGCCGATGCCGCAGCCGTATTTCGTGCCGACGAGGCCCAGGGAATCGCGCAGCACCCACAACAGCGGAGTATCCGGCGTCACGTCCACCGAGTGAGACTGGCCATTCACGCTGACGGTGTATTTGCTCATAAGCGCGGAGGTAACAGGTCTGATTCCCCGAAGCTCGAGGCAATCCCCGGGTGCTTAACGAGGCGAACGAGCTTCCTCGCGGCGGCACGATGGAGGTGCCGAGTCATCCTTATACTACAGGCCGTGGAGACCATGTCAAAAAGAAGATGGCCCGTCCGTGTCGGCGGGCCAGTCCTTCGCGCCACCGTACAGCACTGACCGGATTTTCATGGGCATGTCCAACTTGCTCGCGGCGCGATCTCAGATGGCGGTGTCACTCGCCTTTCACATTGTATTTGCGGAGGTTGGAATCGCACTGCCGCTCATGATGACGATTGCCGAGTGGCGGTGGCTGCGAAGCGGTAAGACGGTATACCTGGAGATCGCGAAGCGTTGGGCAAAGGGCACCGCGATCCTGTTTGCCGTTGGCGCCGTGTCAGGGACGGTACTGTCGTTCGAGTTGGGCTTACTCTGGCCCAGCTTCATGCGCTTCGCCGGCGCGATCATCGGCATGCCGTTCTCGCTCGAGGGATTCGCCTTCTTCACCGAGGCGATCTTTATCGGCGTGTACCTGTACGGCTGGGACCGGATTCCGGCTCGCGCACACCTGGCCGCTGGAGCGCTGGTCGCTCTCAGCGGGACACTTTCTGGAATCTTCGTCGTGACCGCGAACGCATGGATGAATGCGCCCACCGGCTTTCGTGTCGTCAATGGTCAACCGGTTGAGGTGAATCCGATCGCGGCGATGATGAACCCTGCGGCGTTCTCACAAACACTGCACATGATCATCGCGGCGTACGCTGCAACGGCTTTGGCGGTCGCCGGAATTCACGCTTACGTCTTGTTGCGTCGACGCGAAGCGTCGCTGAGCGAGCCACTTGGGAACTTCCACCGTGCGGCGCTGGTGGTTTCGCTCACGGTCGGGATTCCCGCGGCGATCGTCCAGCCAATCTCGGGGGACATCAGCGCCCGCTTTGTCGCGCGACACCAACCAGCGAAGCTCGCGGCAATGGAGGGCCAGTTCGAGACGGAACAGGGCGCTCCGCTCCGCCTCGGTGGATGGCCGGACGTGTCGAAGGAGACGACACGGTTCGCAATAGAAATCCCGCGCGGCCTTTCGCTGTTGGCGTACCACGATCCAAGTGCAACCGTGCGCGGCCTGAAGGATTTCCCGCGCGACGTCTGGCCGCCCGTTCCGATCGTGCACTTTGGATTTCAGATCATGGTTGCTCTCGGGACAACGATGGCAATCGTCGCGCTGTGGGCAGGGTCGGTCGCTGTGCGTCGACGCCGGCTGCAATACGATGCGAGCGATAGGTGGCTCTTGCTCGCCCTGGTCATCGTCGCGCCCTTTGGTTTCCTCGCGACCGAAGCAGGGTGGTTTGTCACCGAAGTGGGGCGCCAGCCATGGATCGTGTATGGCGTGCTCAAAACGAGCGATGCAGTGACGCCTATGCCCGGCCTCATTGTTCCGTTCCTGCTCGTGACTCTGCTCTACTGCAGTCTTGGTGTAGCGGTCATCTGGCTCTTGCGGCGACAAATCGTTCCGACGACACACCCCGGCCGCTGAAAATGCGTGGAGCAACCTTAGTCAGCTTGCCGGCCTTCATGGCAGGTGTGATCGCGGCGTCGCTCAACATTTACGCCCTATCCGCCGGCGCCGACTTCGGCGGGGGAATCTGGGATCTGCTCGCGACCGGTCCACGACGCGACAAGCAGCGCACTCTCATCGCTGATGCCATCGGTCCGATCTGGGAAGCGAATCATGTCTGGATGATCCTCGTGGTCGTCCTGCTCTTCACGGCCTTTCCGCCTGCATTCGCGCTTCTCATGACCATTCTCCATGTGCCGATTACACTGATGCTGTTCGGCATCGTGCTGCGCGGTTCGTCATTCACCTTCCGGAGCTACGATAGTCGGCGCGACGTTGTGCAGCGGCGCTGGGGGCGCATTTTCGCGATCGCGAGCACGGCAACCCCCCTCCTTCTCGGTTGTATCATCGGCACGATCGCCACTGGCGTGCTGCGCTCGACCCAGGTCGAGCTCGATGCGGCATATGTCCAGGTCTACGTGCGCCCCTGGCTCCGTCCTTTCCCTGTTGGCGTCGGCGTTCTGGCGCTCGCGTTGTTCTCATTTCTTGCGGCGGTGTATTTGACGGTCGAAGCAAAGGAGGACGCGCTGCGCGAGGACTTCCGAACGCGTGCGCTCCTCGCCTCGGTCGCCGTCGCGGCTATTGCGCTGCTCGACCTTGTACTCGCGAGGTCGAGTGCGCCACTGGTGTGGTCGGAGCTTACCGAAGGCAGCGTTGCGACGCTGCTTCGCGCCGGTGCCGCCCTCGCCGCGTTAGGCGCGATGGTTGGGCTGTGGCGGCGGAACTATGCAGCGGCACGCATCGCTGCGATTATCGAAGTCTCGTTCGTCGTCTGGGGATGGGCTCTCGGTCAATTCCCCTATCTCGTCCCGCCGGACGTAACGATCGACGGCGCCGCTGCGCCAAGCTTGACGCTGAGGTTGCTCGCCATCGCGCTGTTTGTGGGGCTTGTTCTCCTTGCACCATCTCTTCGCTATCTCTACAGGGTCTTCAAGAAGACAGCCGGCTGAAACTGCAGTGACATCCGCACCTAACGAGGACCGCAACATGGAAACAGCCACCGAAGCCCGAGCCCGGCGCGACTACCGTGCCAGCCCCCTGGCAACGCCAACCGATCTGAAACCGGCGGCGACGCAAGACATCACTGCGGCGCTGAACGTGATTCTCGCTGACGTATTCGCGCTCTATGTCAAGACGAAGAACTTCCACTGGCACATGAGCGGTGCCCACTTTCGCGACTATCACCTGCTCTTCGACGAACAGGCTGACCAGATCTTCGCGATGACCGACCCCGTGGCAGAGCGCGTGCGTAAGGTTGGCGGCCTGACCATCCGATCAATCGGGGAGATCGGGCGCCTGCAGCGCATCATGGACAACGACGCCGAGTATGTCTCGGCGCTCGACATGCTCGCGGAGCTCCGCGACGACAACAAGACGCTTCTCGGCGCGTTGCGCTCGGCACACGACGTCTGCGATGAGCATGGCGACGTCGCGACCACGAGCCTCATCGAGGTGTGGATCGACGAGACCGAGCGGCGCCTCTGGTTCCTCTTCGAGGCCGCGGAGCGCGATAGAACGGAATGACGGTTGGAGGACGTCGGGCGCGCGCTCTTAGCGGTCCGTGGCTCGGCGACGTGCGTCGAGACGTCACACCACCTTGATGACTACTTTTCCGGTCGCCCGACCGGACTCAGAGTACGCGAGTGCGTCACGCACTTGCTCGAGCGGAAACACCTTGTCCACCAGCGGCTTGATTATGCCCCGTTCCACGAGGCGTGTGATTTCGCCCAGCTGTGCGCCGTCGGCGCGCATGAAAAGATACTCATAGCGCCCATTGTGGCGCCGCGCTGCGGCAGTCGCCTTTCGAGACATCACGCGGATCGCCAGAACGATGATCGGGTTCAGTCCCCAGCTCCGCGCAAACGCGGCTGACGGCGTATTGCCAATGCTCACAACGACGCCGCCGGGTTTCACACACTCAAAACTCCGCACGAGCGTGTCACCGCCCGCGCTGTCCAGCACCACGTCGCAGTCTTTGGCGACGTCTTCGAAGCGTTCGCTGCGGTAATCAATCGCGACGTCCGCGCCCAGGCGCCTCACGAGTTCCGCATTGCGTTGCCCTACTGTGGTGAAAACCGTTGCGCCCAGGTGGCGGGCCAACTGGATCGCCACGCTGCCGACGCCACCGCTACCCGCGTGAATCAACACCCGCTGGTTCGCGCGCAACTTTCCAATTTCCACCAATGCCTGCCACGCCGTCAGCGCGACCAACGGAAGTGACGCGGCTTCTTCAAACGTTTCGTTCGTTGGCTTGAGGGCGGCAACGCCTTCGCGGACAACGGCAAATTCAGCAAACGCTCCAATGCGATTCTTGTCCAGACGCGCATAGATCGCGTCGCCTTTCTTGAAGCGCGTCACCTGTGCGCCTACGTCGGAAACGACGCCTGCAAGATCATTACCCAGCACCAGCGGGAACCGATATTTGAGCAGCAGTTTCAACGCTCCTTTGCGCGTTTTGATATCCAGCGGATTCACGCTGGCGGCGTGCACTTGGACTAACAGATCCATTGGGCCTGTAACGGGAATGGCGATGTCCTTCACCTGCACAAGCTCATTACGCCCGTAGCGGTCGATCAGTGCGGCCTTCATGGATTTGTGTGCGATCGGGGATTCCCGGACAATACTTCCACGCTTTCGCCGACGGAAAGCGAATGGCCGCCCGGAGAGGTTCTCATATATATCGCGGAGTTCGGGTACACGCGCTTATCGCGGTCCGATGCTGCCCCCGAACATCTCCCGCCCTCGCGCATGACGGCAGTGAGCAACCACCAGCGCCATACGCAACGCTCGTTAGGTGCCACTCCGGAACGCGGAGACGAGCTGGCGGAGCGCCTCGGCCTGGGCCGCCAGTTGCTGCGACGTGGCAGCTAGCTCCTCGGCCGAGCGCGCGTTGTCGCGCGCGCTGGCCTCCACATCGCTCACGGCCCGGCATACCTCGCCGAGGTCCGCGGTCTGCTCGCCCGACGCGGCCACGGTGCGCTCCACCATCTGCGACGTCTGGCGGATGGAGGGGCCGAGCCGCTCGAGGACCTTCCCGGCGTTGCTCGTGACGAGGCCCCCGGACTGGGCGAAGCCGATGACCTCGTGGAGCACGTTCTGTGTGTGCGTGGCGAGGCGGCGCACCTCCTCGGCCACGACGGCGAAACCGCGCCCCGCGTCGCCGGCGCGGGCGGCCTCGATGCTGGCGTTGAGCGCCAGCAGGTGGGTCCAGTCCGAGAGCTTGTCGATGTCGGCCGCCTTTGTGGCGATCCGCTCGAGGACGTCGACTGCCTCGCGCATGGCCTTGCCCGCCGCGTCGGCGTTCTTGGCACTCTCGGCGGCGAGGGCCTCCATCGCCCTGCTGTCCTCCACTGTGCCTGCGATGTATTCCTGCACCTGCTCGACGATGGTCGTCGTCTCGCTCACCGCCGACGCGGCGGAGCCGGTGCTGTCGGAGAGCTTCTGGGCCGACGCGGAGACCGCGCCCGACGCCTTTGCTACGATGTCCGCGGTGGACTGCAGCTCGCGCATGAGTTGCGACAAGGCGTCGCTCATGGCGCCGAACGCGAGGGCGAAGCTGTCGCGGTCGGAGCGCGGCGATACGCGACTCGTTAGGTCACCGGCTGCGATACGATCCGCCACCGCGGCCATGTCGCCGAGATAACGCACCATCTCGGTGAAGGCGTTGCCGAACCGGTCGCGCGACGAGCGCGGTGACACGCGGACGGCGAGGTCCCCACTGGCGATCGCGCCGGCGTGGAGCGCCATCTCGTCCATGTAGGACGACAGCCGCGCCATCGCTCGCAGGAGTTGACCGATCTCGTCGTCGCCAGCGTCAGGGATGGCCAGCCCGCCTTCGCCGTGCGCGAGTTGGTCGGCCATGAGAGCGGCGGTCCGTATGGGCTCGGTGATGGACCGGCTCATGGCGTTGGCGAGCATGGCCAGCGCGCCCACGGCGCCAAGCGTGATGAGCGCGGTGAGGAGCCAGGACGCACGCTGGAGCATGCGCACGCGCTCGAGCGCCGCCGGGCCGTCGAGGTGCGCCATGCGCGCCTCGGTCACGAGACCGAAAGTGACCGTGAGCGCGAGGAGAAGCAGCAGCGCCGCCGCCGCCACGGTCGGGAGGAGACGGAGCTTCTGCTGGACGTTCGACTTGTGGAGGAAGCGCTGGAGCGCTTCGGGCAGGGGCGGCGGCTCCGCGCGAACGGAGCCGGCCGCGTCTGCCTCCAGGTCGACTACAGCCGTCACGCCGCCCGGCGAGGCTGCGCAGCGGGCTGCGGAGCGGCAGCGGGAGCGAACCACATGGCCCAGAAGCCGGCGCCCGCGAGGCCTACGGCAAGCACGAGATGGAGCACCACGTCGTAGCCGCCGATGGGCACGATGCCGAGCAGCACGGGCGTGAACATGCCGCAGATGGCGAGGACGAGGTAGGCGGCGCCGCTGCCGAGGGCGTAGGCGACGGAGCGACCTGCGCTGCGGCCCGCCCACACGCCCCAGGCGCCAAAGAGTATGTGCACGGCATTATGCAGCGCGTTCACGGGGAAGAAACCGAGGAGCATGCCCGTGGACATGTTCATCATCGTGTGTCCGGCGGCGCCGGCGGCGAAGCCGAACGCGCCCACGACGAGAAAGAGTATTCCGGACACGGTAGCCACTCGCTGAATCGACGGCATCGTGAGTCTCCGGTTGATGGGAGGGTGTGAGGATCGAGTCGCCCGCCGAAGCGGGCGCGCAGGGGAGTTTGAAGAACGACTGGCTCCCTGCGGCCGGAGTCACGCAAAGAGGAGCGTCGCGCTGCGAAGCGGCGGCGGAACATACCCTCCCGAAAGCGCGCGAGCTTGAGACTCGAGAGGTGAGTTATGAGATCCGGCCTACTCCGTGAGGCGTTGCGGGCATCTCACCCGCCATCAGCGGGTGAGATGCCGGCGTGCCACATCGAAAGGGCCGGATCTCATAACTCACCTCTCGCTTCTGGAGCTCGGTCTCGACGCGACTGGTCCCGAAATTATCGCGAAGAACCCGGATTTTATACCAGATTCACGATGCTCGGGAAAGCGCCGGCGTGCTACTGCTCTAGCCTCACCGGCTCCGTGCGCGGCTGTAGTTGCGGCGCATAACGAGGCAGGCCCGCCGCGTCGCCGACGTCCGCGACGGCAATATTCTGGTTGCGCCGAAAACGGTTGCCGGGGTCATACTTCGCCTTCACCTCACGCAGCCGCGCATAGTTGCCGCCATAGGCTTCAGCCACGCGGTTGCCCTCATCCTCGTTGAGCGCATTGACATAGACCAGCGCAGCTGACCATGGCTGCATCGCTTGGTAGAATGAACGCGTCCAGCCAATCTGGCGCGCATCATCACTCGCGTCATTCCACAAACTGAGCACGACCAAATCGATGGCCTGGCCCCGACTCGGGAACGATGTCGCCGCTGGCGACACGCGGGCTACGGCACCGTGTGCATGCTCGAGCAACATGACCGTGCGCGGCGACGGGCATGACTCGGCGAACTTCACGAACGTATCGATCGCCGCGTCCGGCAAGTCACGAAGGTACCCGGATTTCCAATAGCTTCGCAGGCCGTGGGGCACCGCGGCGTCGAGCATCTGCTGCATCGCGACGTACGGCATCCGCGCGACAAGATCGGCGACGGGAGGGCCGAAGGCCTGTAATGGCGCGAGTAGCCGCTCGCCTTCCTCCAAATCAGCCCCGGTCCACGCCGGAACGATGGCAATCATCGGAACGCCTTCCGGACTCGTTAGTGCCGCGGCATAAACCACCAACTCGTCAGGCAACTCGCTGACGAACTCGCGAAAGAACGTCAGTACTTCACGCGCTCGTGTCAGCGGATGAAGCAGCATCCCGGAGATCACCGTCCCCACGGGATGGAGCCGATACGTGATGGAGGTGACGACACCGAAGTTGCCGCCGCCGCCCTTGAGCGCCCAAAAAAGATCGGCGTGCTCCTCGGCGCTGACGGTGATCAACTCCCCATCCGCTGTGACGACGTCATAGGCAAGCGTGTTGTCACACGAGAGGCCGCACCGTCCAAGGAGCCAGCCGATACCGCCGCCGAGCGTGAGACCGGCGATCCCCGTGGTCGAGACGAGGCCGCCCGTTGTCGCGAGACCGTGGGCCTGCGTCGCGCGATCGAACTCCGCCCACGTTAGGCCAGTCTCCGCGATCGCAGTGCGTGCGACTGGATCGACGGTGATGCGCTTCATCGGCGAGAGGTCGATCACGAGTCCATCGTCGAGCATCGCCAATCCGGCGACACCGTGGCCCCCGGCGCGCACCGCCGGATAAAGATCTTCTCGAGCAGCGAAGCGCACGGCCGCGACTACATCTTCGACGCTGGTGCAGCGCGCAATCGCCGCCGGGCGGCGGTCGATCATTCCATTCCAGATGCGGCGGGCGTCGTCGTAGCCGGCGGAACTCGGAGTCAAGAGCTCCCCTCTGAATTCCCGTCTGAGAGGTTCAGTGTTCATGGTTCCCCTCCGCAGCTATGCGAGTGGCGTGTCGACGATTTCGGTGGCATCGACAATACCGCATCCGGATGACGCGTGCAACAAGGTTCGGCACCACTTTAGTAGACACTGATGGCTGATGCCGCGTGGCGTCAGTAGCTCCTTCCCGCTCCGCCACCGCCCGCCGAGCCACCACCGAAGCTCGAGCCGCCACCGCCTCCACCGCCACCGCCGCCGCCACCAGAGCTGCCCGAGTCGTTTGACGACGACGTGGTCACGACGATCTGCGAGATGACTTCGCGCCGCACGTCCTTGAAGCCACAGCTCTCACATTCGCGGTAAATGGCGCGCAGCCCGTCGGAGACAGTCGTTGCGACTTGGAGCGTGACCGAACGCGTCTCGCACGTCCGCCGCCGGCATTTCGGGCACTCCTTGTACTTGCTGAACCACTTCGGGTATGGGATCACGAGGCGCTGCTCGCATTGTGGACAGACCCACACGTCGTAGTCGACGCTGCCGAGCCGTTCCTCGAGACCTTCTTCGCGCGTGAGCATCGCGTCGTCCTCGGCTTCGCTCAAGAGGCGCATCTTCCCATGACCGGCGGGGCAGCGACGCGGTCGCCGACGACGCCACAGTGGAAGGAACCCCATGCCGGCACCCACGAGCACGAGCATCCCGAGCGGCACGAGTAACCAGGATTTGTTTCCACGCGACTCTTTGACGGCACTCGTTGCCCGCCCCGGCGCGATCGCTTCGGGACGCCACGCCGTCTCCTCTCGCGCTGCGTCGGCGAGCTTCTGCACCCCCTGCAGCATGCCGCCGTCGAAGTTGCCGGCGCGAAAAGACGGGAGCACCCAGTTGTCGAGGATGCGTCCAGTGCGCGCGTCGGGGAGTACGCCTTCGAGACCGTAGCCGACGCTCACGTAGGTCTTCCGAAGCGGCGGTGACCAGAGGAAAACGATGCCGTTGTCCCGCTGCCGCTTTCCGACGCCCCAGCGGCGGTGGAGGAGGAGCGCTGCGTCCGCGGGATCGAGTCCGTCGAGCGAATCGAGGACAACGACGGCCATCTCGATCGACTTCTCGCGCTCGAGTTTGTCGATGATCCCGTCGATCGACTGCACGGTCGAGTTGGCGAGATGGTGCGCGGGATCCGCGACCCACGTGCCGTTCGTCTCGCGCGGGTTCTTCACCCACGACAACCGCCTGTCCTTCCCAGTGCTCGAAGGCACCTGCACGAGGAGGAGAGTCGCCGCAAGCGCGGTGGGAAGTCTCAGAAGAGGAAAGCGCATCATGCGACAGCAGGCCGCTTGCCGGTCGTGCCGAGGAGTTTGCGGAGCTCGAGCTCCTCGTTTGCGCGCTCGAGCGCTGCATCGAGCGTCGGTAGAATGTGCTCTTCTCCGATCTCGTCGATCAGCACCGAGCGCTGAAGCGCCTGCAAAGGCTGCGGCTGTACTTCACAGAGCAGCACCATCGTACCATCGCCGCGGCTGCGGTGCACGACATCCTTGAGGGCGTGCAATCCCGTTGCATCGATCGCCGGAACGCGACGCATACGAAGGATCAGGACTTTGGGCTTTCCGGCAACAAGAGCAAGCGTATCTTTGAATGTCTCGGCGGCGCCAAAGAAGAACGGACCGTTGATCTCGTAAATGTCGATGCCCCGTGGCGCGACGGGCGTTGAGAGCTCGTCGCCTGCTCCGTCCTCGAGCATTTCATTCGGCACGAGGCTGACGCTCGCCAGACTCGCCATGCGGCGCATGAAGAGAAACGCCGCGAGCACCATTCCGACCTCGATCGCGACAGTAAGATCGACGAAGATCGTGAGCGCGAATGTGCTGAGCAGCACGACGACGTCGCTTCGCGGGGACGTCAGTTCGGCGCGGAAGACGCGCCACTCGCTCATCTGATATGCGACGACGAGTAGAATTCCCGCCAGCGTCGCCATGGGAATGAGCGCCGCCCAGCGGCCGAAGAAGAGCGTGATCAGCAGGACCGTAATCGCATGCGTCATCCCGGCGACCGGAGTGCGGCCTCCATTCTTGATGTTGGTCGCCGTGCGAGCGATCGCTCCCGTTGCTGGAATCCCGCCAAAGAGTGGCGACACGATGTTCGCGACGCCTTGCGCCACCAGCTCCATGTTGGACCGATGCTGCCCACCGATCATTCCGTCGGAGACGACGGCCGAGAGGAGCGATTCGATCGCGCCGAGGAGCGCGATCGTGAACGCGGGCCTAACGAGTCGGACTGCATCCGCATAGCCGAGGTGCGGTACGACCGGCCGCGGTAGACTGGCGGCAAGCGATCCGAAGCGACTTCCGATGGTTTCGACGTTCAGATGCATCAACTGCACGATCGCTGTCGTGGCGAGCAACGCGACGAGTGGACCAGGAATGCGACGACTCACGCGTGGCCACAACGCGATGATGACGATCGACGCGATGCAAACTCCCGTCGCCGCGCCGTTGATCGTTCCAAAGTGCTGCGCAAACGTTCGAAAGCGTTCGACGAAGTCGGCGGGGACGGCGCCCATGCGGAGGCCGAAGGCATCCTTGATTTCACCGCTCGCGATGATGACCGCGATACCGGAAGTGAAGCCGGTGATCAGCGGGTGAGGTATGAAGCGAATGGCGGCGCCGAGTCGGGCGAGGCCGAAGCCGATGAGCAGCACGCCAGCCATCAGCGTGGCGATCGTTAGGCCTTCGAGGCCATACTGTTGCACGATCCCGTACACGATCACGACAAACGCGCCGGTCGGCCCGCCGATCTGAACGCGTGAGCCGCCCAGCGCCGAGATGACGAATCCGGCGACGATTGCGGTGTAGAGTCCGCGATTCGGTGTTACGCCGCTCGCGATCGCAAACGCAATCGACAGCGGAAGGGCCACGACACCCACGATGACCCCGGCAGTGAGATCGCGGACGAACTGTTCGCGGGAGTATTGCCTGAGGGTTGTGGCCAGCTTCGGAACAAACGCGTGGACTGGCGGCACGAAGGTGTCGTAGCGACGAAGTCGATTGTGGGATCTGCGGGCCGGCTGGGTAAGAGTGCCGGCGCCGAAAGTTAGTCGGCCATCGAGCCGCGCCCCGTCAGCGAAACCCCTACATGGGCGTCGTCGAATACCCGACCAGCTGCACGAACGCATTCCCGCCTAACGCGTTCCTCACAGGCCGCCCGTGATCGGCGAGGGTTTGCAGCCCCAGAAGGTCAGGTAGATGCCTAACGAAAACTCCCATACGGCGATTGGCAGCGCCGCAATTGCTGCGACCGGGCCTACCGATCCAATGAGCCCGGCCAGAACGGCGAACCACGCCACGGCGAGCAGACCCGCTCCGATGAATCCCAGCACCGGAAGCCACCGCGGCACCAGGCGCGACTGATACAGCAGGGAACCCAGCAACACACCGTTCACGGCCGGGATGAAGCTCTGGGCGAAGTGGAAGGTCCACTGGTACTGGGCCGCGAGGCCCTGGGCTGTGAACAGTGCACCGGTTCCCGCCCCCGCCCGGCGCAAGCTCACGATCGACATGAGGCTGACGATGCCGACATAGATCGTGGCGGCTTCCAGCGTGCGTGAGGCGACGAATCCCACCGCGCGTGCCTCACCCTGCCGCTTGACGATCGGGTAGAGCGCCACGGCAGTTCCGATACCGGCGAGGGCCACAACCATTTCGAGCAGGACACCGAGAATCACCGGAGCATCCGGGCCTGCGCCCACCACGAAGTCTGGACCCCGCACGGAACGGTAAAGACCGAGGGTGGGGATCGACACAAAGGTGAGCAGATAGAAGATGCCAGCGGCCAACGAGTACTTCCGCAGCGAGTTCATACCGACTCCTCCTGGCATCGCAGATCGAGCGTCTCGGACTGTCTCCACGTTCAAGAGGCGGCAGGCGTTCGGACGACCCACGTCGTCATGCATCGCAGGTTCTGCACGACGCTCGTCTTGAGTGGGTCCAACAGTTCACCGCCAAGGCGCGCGGTCGCATCCATGAGAATCTGCTCATCAACGAGAAAGCGCTGCGAGCCGTCCGACAGCTCGAACCGGCGCCCGCCGAGGTGACGGAATCGCCCTTCCATTCCGATCGTCGAAGCAAGCCGACAGAAGAGCATTCCACCCGGACGCAGGACACGCCACATCTCGTGCAGCATCGCCACGAAGTGCTCCTCGTCTCGCGCGAAATGGAGCACGGCACTGCTCAGGACGACGTCGGCGACGGCGTCGGGAAACGATGTCGCTTCGACGGCCTCGACGCGAAAATTCTCCGACGCCAACCCTGGCGCGAGCTCGCTGGCGAGGCGTCGCACTTTGTCGATCATCGCGGGATTCTCGTCCACTCCCAGCACATGGCATCCACTGCGCAAAAGGTACACGAGGTTCCGACCCGCGCCGCATCCGGCATCCAACACCGTCATCTCCGGCGTGATGCGACCACGCAGGAGTTGATCGAAGACATATATGTCGATTTCCCCGAACTGCTCGGCGAGGGAGTTGCGCGGCATCTACGCGACCTCCTACTTCGCGGGCCGGCCGCCGCTGGGCGACGTGAAAAGACTCACATCGAGACCGTAACCACGGACGACGGCCGCGAATCGCGGGGACTGGCGAACCGGATCGTACAGGCGATCCGAGAACGAATCCCACTTCGGCGTAATCTCCCGCGCACGCAACGCCGCTTCCAGCTCGCTCAGCGCACGAGTCGTGTCGCCCATCCCGATCGTCGCCCACATCGAAGCGCTATGAATCAACCAGGTGTCTCTCGGGAGACGATCGAGGTCGCGGAGGATGGCGCGCGCGGCGAGCGTATCGCCCGCCGCGCCGAGCGAGTACGCCGCCTGCCCGCGCCAGGGCGGCGGCGCTTCGATCCCCGAAGCGAGCGATCGCGCGAGCGACGCGTTTCCTGCCGCGACAGCGTCCATCGCGCCGATCGTGCGCGCGAGCACCAAGCCTGGATCGACCTCGCGCGCATGACGGTTGACCGTGAGAGCGGTATCCATCTGCCCCGACAACGAGAGCGTGTGCCCGAGCCACACGAACGCCGTGCCATTCAACGGATCCAACGCGACGGCGCGCCGTAACTCGGCGGTCGCGTCGAGGATGCGACCACGGTGCATCAAGTGACGTCCGTACTGCATGTGCGCATCGGACGACATCGAGTCGAAGCGCACTGCCGCCAGGTATTGTTGTTCTGCCTCCTGCCACCGAAAGGCGTGATCGAGCGCGAGCGCGAGCCCGACGTGCGCGTCGACGGCCGTGGAATCGAGAGCCAGCGCGTTGTGCGCCGCGTCAGTCGCTTCATGCTCGATCGCGGAGACGGGCGTCGGGGTGAAGTACGGCAATAGCTCGAGCGCTTCGCTCAACATGCCGTACGCGCGGGCGAACGTGCGGTCCTTCGCGATGGCGTCTCGAAAGTATGCGACGGACCGCGCGACGCCGGGCCCTCGATGCTCGAGGAGATACAGGCCGCGAAGATACGAGTTGTACGCGTCGAAGTTGGTGGTGCCCGCGACGCTCGGCGCGCTTGCCGGCGCCGAGCTGCCGCTCGTGAGCGCGGGGCGAAGCTCGTCGACAATCGATGCGCTGATCGCGTCCTGCACCGAGAAGACGTCTTTCGCATCGCGCTCGTACTTGCTACTCCACAACGCCACGCCGTCCGCCGTACGCGTGAGCTGGCAGGTGATCCGCAAGCGTTCTCCGACGTGTTGAATCGCCGCCTCGAGCACCGCCTCGACGCCAAGCTCCTTCCCGACAGATCGAACGTCGACCTTCATGCCTTTGTACGTGAAGGCCAGGCTGTGCGACGTGACGCGAAGGCCCGGCACTCTACTCAACGCGCTCGTGAGGTCGATGGCCATGCCATCCGAGAAGTACTCGGCCGCCGAGTCGCCACCGATGTTGGCGAATGGCAGGACGGCCAGGCTGCGCGGCGTTGCTTTGCCACCAACGACTCGACCCCGTGTGACAAATGCCGCGATCACGGCAACGATTATGAGAACGCTAACGCCTATTTCTAGAAGGCGTCGGCTCGGCCCGCGCGGGCCGTGGGGAGCGGCCAGCGCATCCAGCTCCTCGAGAATCGTCCGTGCACTCGCCGGACGGTCATCGGGACTCTTGTGCAAGCACCGCGCGACGAGGGCCGAGAGCCGCGCCGGCACGGCAGCTCTCAGCGCGTCGACGCGGCGCGGCTCCTCCTGCACGTGCGCCACGAGCAGCTGCTGTGGTGACATGCCCGAGAATGGCGGCGTACCAGTCAGCAGCTCGAAGGCGAGACATCCGAACGAGTACACATCGGCACGGTGATCCAGATTTGGGTCGCCGAGCGCCTGCTCCGGCGCGATGTAGGCGGGCGTCCCGATCATGACGCCGACCGCAGTCAGCGTCTCGCTTGTGTCATGCGTGCGCGACGCCGAGATGGCCTTCGCAATGCCGAAGTCAGTGACGACCGCCGCGTCACCGGAGAGCAGAACGTTCTCAGGCTTGATGTCGCGGTGAACCACACCGCGTTCGTGCGCGTAATCGAGCGCGCGCGCCACGTCACGGAGAATGTTGATGACGGCGGCGATTGGTAACGGACCGCCTGCCGCGAGGCGATGGCGCAGCGACTCTCCGTCGACGAACGGCATCGTGTAATACGGAACGCCGCCCGAGTCGCCCGCACTGAGCACGGGGACGATGTTCGCCTGCTGGAGCTGCGCCGCGAGCCGTATCTCGCGCGCAAATCGCTCGGCGGAGAGCTCGCCGGCGAACTGCGGTGAGAGAACTTTAATGACGACCTTGCGACCGAGGGAACGCTCGTGCGCGAGGAAGACGAGCGACATCCCGCCGCCCCCGAGCTCTCGCTCGAGGGTGTACGTGTCACCGAGAATTCGCTGGATTTGCTCGCTGAGTGGCACCCTGTCCCACGCGGTAAACCGTCGGCGCCATTCTACGAGAAATCAGTCGGCGTCGCCATCACCGTTCGTCCCTCGTCAGGGTGCCTGCAATGCCCTCTAGTCTAACCTTCGCGAGAACGTCGCATTCGCGTGATTGAAAACGCAAGGCGAAGCACGCGTGAGCCTGCCGTGCCGCGGTGGGCCAAAGTAAAACGTCGTGGACATTGGCCCACGACGTTTTACCTGCGGGAGTGCCGGAGCCCTGCAGGGCGTCAACGACTCGCGATGAGCGCGGCTTCGTCAGCCAGAATATGGTGATTGTACCGAGCGTCCAGCGCCTGTGCCGCCGCTTCCGCAAGCACACGCGCCCCAGCCGCATTCGGATGAACACCGTCGAGACTGATAAGCGAACCGTACGGCTGCAAGGTTGTCATCATTGCGAGGACGTTGAATGGGGGTCTGATGTCCGAGCGGCCGTAAAGCGCCTGCAGCGCGAAGTACGCAAAGCCTCGTCGCTCCGCCTCCTGTTGAATATGGACGTTCATCCGCGCCAGAAGCGAGTTGACAGCGGCCGCCTCGGTCGGCGTAAGGATGTTGTCTTCGGTAGTAGCAGTGCCGCCCGCGCAGCTCAACGGATACGTGCCAAGATTGTGAGCCTTGAAGAACGCCCCGGTCGCCGCAGCCTTTGGTACCACAATCGGTACAAAGAGCAGATTCGCGCTGCCCATGCAGTCTCCGAGGACGTTCACATTGAACGCGGCAGCAAAGGCGCCACGCTGCGACCATATCTCATCCCCCGTGCGGAAAGCGGGGAAGCTCGCGACGTCGTCGATGAGGCCGACTACGACGGCTTCCTTTGCGGTCGCCTGCACCTGATCCAGGACCTGGTCATAAAGCGGCGCCCAAAGGGCGAACGGAAACATCGAGACGCCTTCGATTGCGACACCATTTCGCGCATTGAGAACTTCGTTACCACCCAACTCCACCGAGACGAGCTTCGGATTCTGCGCGACCATCGATGACACCTGCGTCATCCCTGACTCGAGAACGCGGGAAATCAGCTGCCTATTGGAGTCATCCGTGGAGTTTTCGGGCGTCGTGAAGAGCGCGTCACGCGTAAGGGCAGCGTTGATCGCAAGATTTTGAACGGGCTTTACGACGTCATTCTGAAGCGGCGAGCAGCTGAGGTGTGACGGGTCATCTCCCGCGCCTTCGCCACTCAGCCGCACGCCCGATGCAAGGGGAGCAACGAGTGGAGACCGGCACCCTGTTCCGTCGATGTACGGCTGGGTGATCGAGCGATGCGCCATGGCGGCAAGTTGCGCTGGCCAGGATGTCGCCTGCGTAGCTGCGACGACTCCATCGGACTGCCACCCCATGCTCAGGCTCGTCCCAATGGCCACATAACGATTGAACACGCCGCGCCCCTCGGATTCATCGAGGTTGGCGGCGGTCGCGGGATTGAGCGCCGTTATCGAGGCCCGAGCCGGGTTCGTGGCGTCGGTACAGGCGGCGGCGCTGAGTGCGAGGATGCTGCAGAATGTGAGGGCGGAGCGGCGGCGCATCGTAGCCTCCAAGCGGTGTCGGATACGGTCGACGTGCTTAACGAGGCGCCGAATATGTGCGTACGCCATAACGAATCCATACGCAAGATGACGTAGTGGTGGCATGATCGGCGATCGCTGGGTGGCGGGCCGACCACCGGCCACTGAGTCGTTAAGCGTTATGCGTGGGCCTGCTCGATCCGACGCGGATCGAGTAGTCCAACCAAAACGTTGCGGGCTGAATCGATTCCTGACAGCCACGAGTCGGTCAACCCGTTCGCTGACACGCTTTTGCATACGCGCAGGGCTCCAGCGGCATCGACTCACGATTGCCTTGGGGACGCACCACACGCGCCGATGCCACAGCCGTATTTCGTGCCGACGAGGCCCAGGAAATCGCGAGTACCCACAGCACGGAGTATCCGGCGTCACGTCCACCGAGTGGGACTGGCGATTCGAAAGGGCGACAAACTACTGAGTTGCCGGCCACGAGCGCTCAGCTTCCCGCTCACAGCTGGCCGCTCGACACTGACAGCTCGGCTGCTCAACGATGTTCTCGCCGCGCCCTTCTCGACGCGCCCTTCTCGACGCGCCCTTCTCGACGCGCCCTTCTCGACGCGCCTCTCTGCCCTCTGCCCTCTACCCTCTACCCTCTACCCTCTGCCCTCTGCCCTCTACCCTCTACCCTCTACCCTCTGCCCTCTACCCTCTACCCTCCCTCCACCCTCTACCCTCTACGGCGTCGCGGTCACTCGCGGGAACTCTCCCTCCCGCATCGCGGCATCGTAGGCAAACGTCGCGAGCACGACGGACGCCTGCTTCAACGCCTCCGGGTCCACCCGCTCGAACGTGTCCATATTGGTGTGGTGGATGCGCGTGTCGTACTCGGTGTAGTCCTGGATCGTGTTGAAGCCGGGGAGGCCCAGGGCGATGAACGACAGGTGATCGGTGCTTCCAATTTTCTCCATCACGTTCCGCCGGGCACCGAGATCGCGGAGTGGCGCGAGCCATTCGTCGAAGATCGTCTTCGCGGCGGCATTTCCTTCCATGTACCAGCCATAGATCCGTCCCGTGCCCGGATCATTATTGAGATAGAGGGAGAACTTCTCACGCGCCTTGGCGTTGACGTCGCCGGCATAATGGCGCTGTGCATACGCGCGCGAGCCGAGGAGTCCCTCCTCTTCACCGCCCCAGATGGCGGCCCGGATGGTGCGACGCGGCCTGACACCGGTTGCCTTCAGAATCCGCATCGTCTCGATCAACTCGGCGACCGCGTCGGCGTTGTCGGCGGCGCCCTGAGCAGAGTGCCACGAGTCGATGTGTGCGCCTAACAACACGACCTCGTCGCCGAGCCTGGGATCGGTTCCCGGAATCTCGGCGATCACGTTGTACGCGTTGGTATCAGCGGTCTCGTAGCGTGCCCGCAAGGAGACACGCAGCCTCACCGATGAGGAGTCGTGAATCAAGCGCACGAGCAGGTTGTACTGTTCTGATGAGACGATCAGCGACGGCACCGAGTTCTCAGGCGAACTGGCGCGATTGCCGAGGACGAACATCGTTCCCTCGTCACCTTCGGTGGGTCGCAGCACGGCCGCGGCTCCAAGCTCGCGCAGAGTGGCGAACATCGTCTGTCGCGGCAGCGGCCCGGTTGCGTTGACGGGCCGCGGCTGGCCGATTGGAACGGGGGCGTCGTGCTCCGTCGGCTGCATTCGATCGCGGGTGATGAAGACCTCCTGCGGCTTCGTCGCGAGAATGATCGCGCCGCGGATTGCGGCCGCGTGTGCGCGCACCGAGTCCACGTTCGCCAGGTCGCCGATGTACACCGGCTTACCCTCGACAGTGCCGTTCGTCGATGGCGACCAGGCCTCGGCATACGCGATGAGCGGCATGTAGCGTGGCGCCGTCAACTCGGCGGTCTGCCCCTCGAGCGTCCAGCCGCGTCCGAAGGGCCAGGACTCGAGGTGCACGTTCGAGAGCCCGTAGTCACGAAGCTTCTGCGCGGCCCAGTCGACGGACTGCTTGAACGCCGGCGAGCTCGTTAGGCGCGGACCGATGACTGTCGTGAGATGGTCGAACAGCTCGAGTGCGTGCGAGCGGTTCATTCCTTCGTCGCGGATTCGTGCGAGGTTGACGGAATCCTGCGCGCGTGCGGAGGCTATGGCCGCGAACGCCAGCAGTGCGGCGATGCTGTAGGATCGCATGGCGCCAGTGTACGGCCTTCCTGCCACCCGTGCAACCGCGCGGGACTGGCGGGACGACATCGGCGGCCTGCCGCGACCATCGCGCGACAGACGCAACGCGAGCGTAAGGCGGCCAAACGCATGTTGCTCGAGTCGAACCTGAGATTCACCTTCCCAATGGCGAAAAACCGCGTTAAGGGCGCGGCGTTGAGCTTGCTGAGTTGGTGGGTGATGCACTTGCTCGACATCAAATGGTCTCGCGATCGCGACCACGCGGCCGCTGGCCAGCGATGTTGCCGCTCGACTGCCGCTGAGCCGCGTCGCCGACGGCTATCGGCTGCTCGACTCCTTCCCACACGGCAAGGTTCTGATCTTGCCGCAGCTTGAACGCGCTCGTTAGGCCAGCTACTCTAACCGCAGGGCTTCCAACGGCCCGACCTTCGCCGCTCGTCTCGCCGGCAAATAGCTCGCGACGACGGCCGTCGCCACCAGCACGACGATCGCGATGCTGAGCGACGGCAAGTCGATCGTGCCAACGCCAAAGAGCTGCGCTCGAATCAATCGCGTTGCCGCAAGCCCCGCCGGCACGCCGATTATGACTCCTATAATGGCGACGCGCACCGCCTCGCCGAGAACCATGCTCGTCACATTGCCCGGCTCCGCGCCGAGCGCGGCGCGTAGTCCGAACTCGCTGGTGCGCTGGCTGGTCGAATACGCCGTGACGCCGTACAGACCGAGTGCCGCGAGCACCAACGTGACGAGACAGAAGAACATCGTCACTTGCTCGAGCAGCACGTCCTCCGAAACAGTGCCGCGCACGAGATCGTTCACCGGGTCGACGAAGACCGGCAGCTTGGGGTCGACGTCTTCGACGGCCCGACGAATTGGTCCTACGAACCGAGACGGATTCCCGCGAACGTGCACCGAGAGTTTGGCTTGCCCAGTCTCGCCCATGGTCGGATCGCTGAACGCGATGTACATCTGGCGATGTGGCTTCTCGCGGACGTCGGCGCTCTGAAAATCCCGCACGACCCCGACGATGGTGTACGCGACACTGTCGGCCGTCACCGTACCGCCGAGTGGATCGCGAGCAGCGAAATACCGCTTCGCCATCGTCTCATTGATCACCGTGGCGGGCGGTCCGGCCTCGAGATCGCGCGGCTCGATGTCGCGGCCGCGCAGCAAGCGCGCGCCGATGGAATGGATAAAGTTCGGGCCGACGCGGTCGAGCCAGATCAGGCGCTCGGAATCCGCTTGCGGAATGAAACCAGCCACATCGACGTTACGGGTGGACGCACCCCCACTGAACAATCCGTGATCGGCGAACGCGACCGCATCCACACCGGGTAATCGGCCGACGCGGTCCGCGAGGTCGCGCCGCAATTGCCCCAGGCGCGCTCCGACGTACTGCGTCCGCGCCGTCCGCACGCGCACTGCTACCAGGTGATCGCGATCCACTCCGATGTCACTGTGCAGGAGTTGCTGCATGCTGCGCGCGAGCAAACCGCCCCCGATGAGCAGCAGCATCGACAGCGCGATCTGCGCCACGACGAGCGCGCGCCCGAACGGAATGCGGCCGACGCGCGCCGCGCCCATCAGACTGCGTCCCTGCGAGCGCAACGACGTCGCGAGATCGACACGCGTCGCGCGGAAGGCAGGCAAAAGCCCGAACAGCAGAACACACGCAAGTGTCACCGCCGCCGTGAACGCGAGCACGCGCGCATCGGGCGTCGTATCGATGGCGATCGGGCTCGACGCGCTCACGGTCGCGAGCAGCACACGCGTGCCCCAGGTCGCCGCGAACACCCCGAGCACGCTCGACACGATCGCGAGCGCAGTGCCCTCGATGAGCATTTGCTGAATCAACCGCCCGCGGCCGGCGCCGAGCGTCATGCGCACCGTCATCTCACGACCGCGCGCGACGGTGCGCGCGAGCATCAGGCTCGACACGTTCGCGCAGACGACGAGAATGACCAAACCAACCGCCGCCATCAGCACCCACAGCGCCTTTCCATACTCGGCGCGCCGTTCCGAGAACCCGCGGGCGCCCGACAGGACGCGAATGGGCGTGTCCTTCAGATTCTGCTCGAACTCGGCCAGGTCGCGTCCGGAGATGTGTTCGCGAATCGCATTCGCCTCCACCGCGCTGACCTCGTGGCGTGCCTGCTCGAGCGTGACGTCCGGCTTGAGCCGTCCCATCATCATGAGCCAGCACCATCCGCGATCGTCGAGCAACCGCATTCGCGGCTGAATCGCCGGCTGCATCATCATCGGCAGCCAGAAGTCCATCGGCTCGCCGACAATATCGCCGCCGAAGCCCGGCGGGGTGACGCCGACGATCGTGATCGCGACGTCGTTCACGCGCATGGCGCTGCCGATCGCGGCGAACGACCCCGAGAAGCGACGCTGCCAATAGTCGTACGTGAGGACCGCGACCGGATCTTCCCCCGGCGCCTCGTCTTCCGCCGCGGTGAAGGTGCGGCCCGCGTACGCGGCCACGCCGAGCACGCTAAAGAAATTTCCGGTCACGAATCGCGCGTGCGGTTGCTCGGCGGTTGCGTCGGTGCCCGCGCCCACCTGCACGTCGATCGGACCGGACCCTCCGTTCGCGTACATGTCGCTGAACACGGTGTTGCGTGCGCGCACGTCCCGATAGAGCAGGAACGAGACGAAGTCGGTAATCGGGGGGGAGGCGGTCCCGTTCGAATTCACCTGGGCAGGATCAGTGACGATCACGAGCTGCTCGGGATGCGCCACCGGAAGAGGACGCAGCAGCAGCGCGTCGACGAGCGTGAAAATCGCCGTATTCGCGCCGATGCCGAGTGCGAGCGTGCCGACGACCGTGAGCGTGTAGGCGGGCCGGCTCTTGAGCGATCGAATCGCATAGCGCAGATCGCGCACGATGGACTCGAGCCGCTCGATCCCGCGCATATCGCGGCTCACTTCCTTCATCTGCTCCACGCCGCCGAACTCGAGGCGCGCGCGACGCAGCGCCGCCTCACGCGGCATGCCTTGCTGCTCGTACTTCTCAGCCTCGCGCTCGATGTGGAAGCGCAGCTCGTCGTCCAGCTCTCGCTCGACGGAGGCGCGTGAGAACAATGCGCGCAGGCGATACCGGATATCGCTCAGCAACGGTTCCTCCTCTTGCACTTCTACAGGTCTGTGGCAGTATGCAACCGCTCCTGTAGAAGCGCAATGGGTCCGCCGCGATCAGGACGTCGTCATTCGACTGCGTCGAAAGCGATCCATCATTCTCACCAGCTCGGCGTTCGTGAATGGTTGCCAGCCGTGCGGCTTCATCGGACGTCCGTACTCGAAAGTGAAGTTCGCTTTCGGGTTGTCGAGCTTTGCCGTCTCCTGCTCCATCAAATAGACGCCGAGGTTCAGGTAGTAGTTGTCCATGTCGCCGACGTAGACGTGCATCTTGCCGGCGAGCGACGGTCCGATCCGCGCCCAGTTCTGGCGAAGATTCCACGTGAGATCGTCCCCATGGCCGCGCCAATATGCGGCGACGTCCTTGTCGATCACTCCCGTCAGCCGATTCCAAAGGCGCCGCGGATAGCCGTCGGTGCCGACGGGTCCGTAGGCCGCGTCCCACGCGTCGTACTGCTGTCCGCTCCGCGCCTTATCGCCGAGGACCGCTTCGAGGCGGCTCATGAGACGGAACGAAAGCAAGTCCTGGCCTTCAGTGGTGCGGCTCATCGAACGTTCCGGCACCGGTGCTTGCGCATTGTTCGGGAAGAACGCGTTGGAGTCGGAGTAGATGTCGACCGTTTGATTGCGTCGGAAATCGACCGGATCCGGATAGAGACACCACGCTCCGCCGAAAAAGTCGGGGCGTTGAATCTGGAGCGCCGCGCACTCCCAGCCTCCTGTCGATCCGCCCGTGAGGAAGCGCGCGTTGGCTTCGCGAATGAGATGAAAGCGGCGCTCGAGCTCCGGCACGAGCTCGGTGAGCAGCGCGTCCTGATACGGACCGTTGTTCAGCGAGTTCACGGCATACGAATCGTCGTAATATGGCGTGGGATGCTGCCAGGTGATCGCGACGTAGCGCGGGAAGTCGTCACTCATCCACGCTTTAGCGAACTCTAAACCGCTCTCGCGAGCCGATCCCGGCGTCGGGTCCCACACACTCGCTTCGTTACTCGGTCGCCCCGCACCACGACGAGTATCCTGAGCGGGACTTTCGGTGAAGCCGAACGGCGCGCCAAGGCCGAAATGCCCCTGGCTGTAGACCGCGGGGTAGCGTTGACTCGAAGTTGAATCGAAGTCCTTCGGCAGCAGCACGGTCGCGCCGATGTAGACCGGCGCTCCCCAGAACTTCGAGAGCAGCTCGCTCTTCATCTTCACGCGCTTGACCCATCGCGTATCTGCGGGTGACGTAACGGCTGGTAATATCTTCGTCAACGCGAGACGGACCGTCGTCCGCGCCGACGGATCGAAGTGCACTTTGACGACGTCACTCACCAGGTTGCCTGGCGACGTCGACCAGTGCTGCCCTTCCCACTGGTCGGCGTGCACCCAGATCGTGTGACCGTCGGCGCGGTGGTACTGCGTGTACACGTTGAGCAACGCCTGCACGTAGTAGTCGCCTGCGGGCATGTGTCCCAGATCGTCGAACGGAAAGCCGAGAACCTTCGCGCCAACCGTCTCTGTCGTGCCGGGGTTCCATGCGCTCACGTCCACGCCATAGAACGGCACGCTGCCGCCGTAGCTGCCGGCGAGAAAGCGCGGTTCGCGATCACTGGCGCGTGCGAAGATGACGAAGAGCCGGCCGGTCATGGGCACGCTGCTCGCCGACGGCGCGAGGCTCACGATGGCCTGCTGCGCGGCAGCGGGCGTCGCAGCCGCGAGGCACGCGATCAGCGTCGATGCGAGGAAGAGGGGCGGACGGGGCATCATCACTCCATACAGGGTTAGTTCAATTCTAGTGGCGATGCGGTAGGCGTCGAGAAGGGCACGTCGGGAAGAGGGCGCGTCGAAAACGGCGCGTCGAAAACGGCGCGTCGAATAGGGCGACAAACTACTGAGCTGCCAGCCCCTAGCTGTCAGCGCTCAGCTGTCTCCTCACAGCTGGCCGCTTCGAGACTGACGGCTGGTTGGTCAACGGTCTACTCGCCGCGCCCTCTTCGACGCGCCCTCTTCGACGCGCCCTCTTCGACGCGCCCTCTTCGCCGCGCCCTCTTCGCCGCGCCCTCTTCGCCGCGCCCTCTTCGCCGCGCCCTCTTCGCCGCGCCCTCTTCGCCGCGCCCTCT